>JAYVLR010000237.1:0-7646 GCA_043759395.1 Thiobacillaceae bacterium | reverse complement strand
TTGAGAAAGGGAATAATCAGCTCGGTCTGCGCAGGCAGTGTCGCGCTGCTCGCGAGATAAGCCGCCACACCCAAGCCGATGACCGATTGCCAAAAATACTTCCAGCGCGAGGGCAAGCCCCTGGAGTTTTTCTCGACCACCTTGCGCCAGTCGTCTACCCAGCCGATCACGCCAAATCCCAGCAAGGTGGTCAGCGCCACCCACACATAATGGTTGGATAAATCCGCCCATAACAGGGTAGTTACCGCGACCGACACGATAATCAGCACGCCGCCCATGGTCGGCGTACCGGCTTTGATTAAATGTGACTGCGGGCCGTCGTCACGCACCGACT
Source organism: Thiobacillaceae bacterium (assembly GCA_043759395.1). Classification (GTDB taxonomy): domain Bacteria; phylum Pseudomonadota; class Gammaproteobacteria; order Burkholderiales; family Thiobacillaceae; genus Thiobacillus. The sequence continues at coordinate 7,312 of JAYVLR010000237.1, read as the reverse complement.
GGCCGATTTTGAGCGCCGTCAGTTTGCGGATCACCGCCGGGCCGACAATGAAAGAAATCGTCAGCGCGGTCAGCGTAGCCATCACTGCGCGTAAGGTCAGGTAATTGAAGACATTGAAAGCGCGGATGTCATGGCCGAGGGTTTGAAATAACCAAAGCAGCATGTCAGCGGATCTCGTGCCCAGGCTGTAAAGCCGTTGGGTACTCCATGAAGCTTTGCACGACACGCTCCATCTGCATGAAGCGCGAGCCTTTGACCAGCACCGTGGTATCCGCTGTGAGCTCGTTTTCCAGATCGGCAAGCAACTCCTGGATGCGCTCGAAGTGCATGGCACCTTGCCCAAATGCGCCGACGGTTTCGCGCGATTGCTCGCCCAGCGCAAACAGTTTTTCCACCCCGGCCTGGCGCGCGGCCAAACCCATTTGCGCGTGCAGGGCAGCAGTATCCGCGCCCAGCTCGCCCATGTCGCCCAGCACCAGAATTTTCTTGCCCGGCAGTGCGGCCAACACGCTGAGTGCCGCCCGTACAGAATCCGGATTGGCGTTGTAGGTATCGTCGATAAAGGTGCTGCCGTGCAGGGCGGGCACGCGCATCAAACGGCCTTTGATGCCGGTGAAGCCGGACAGCCCGACGGCGATGTGAACCGGGGCGATTTCCAGCGCCAGCGCGGCGGCGGCGGCGGCCAGGGCATTGCGTGCGTTGTGCTCGCCCGGCACGCGTAACTGAACCTCAATGCGCGCGTCGGCGGTGATGATGGCGAGCGTGCTGTGATAGTCACTCGCTTGAACCTCGCCGCGAATATCGGCATCCTGGCTCAGCCCAAACCCCAATACCCGCCGCCCGCTGTTGGCCTCGCGCCATAGCGCGGCGTGGCTGTCGTCGGCATTGATGACGGCCACGCCTTGCCTGGAAAGGCCGTTGAATATTTCGCCTTTGGCTCGGGCAATGGCGGCGACCGAACCCAGCATGCCGAGATGCGCTGCCTGCGCGTTATTGATCAACGCCACATCGGGGCGCGCTAAGCGGGTCAAGTAGTCAATTTCGCCAAAATGGTTCATGCCCATTTCCAGCACCGCGTAACGATGCGATGCGGTGAGGCGCAGCAGCATCAGCGGCAGGCCGATGTCGTTATTCAGATTGCCTTCGGTGGCGAGCACTGCATCGTCCGCACCTATCGCGCCAATGCTGTTTTCTGCGCCTGCCGCCGCCCGCAAAATCGCCGCCAGCATTTCCTTGACCGTCGTTTTGCCGTTGCTGCCAGTGATGGCGACCAGCGGCAGCGTGAAACGATCGCGCCAGGCAGCGGCCAGCCTGCCCAAGGCCAGACGCGTGTCTTCTACCCGGATCGCGGGCGTGACATCCGGCGCCTGCCGCGCATCCAGAATGACGCCGACCGCGCCTTGTTGCAGGGCTTGGGCGGCGTACGCACCGCCGTCAAATTTTGCGCCACGCAGCGCGATAAACAAATCGCCCGGCTGGATGCTGCGGCTGTCGGTACACACACGCTGCACCCCGGAATCCACACCGGTAAACGCTACGCCCAGCATCGCTGCGGCTTCAGACAAAAGCATCATCGCTGGCTTCGTCAACGCTGTCTTCATCACCCCCAGGCCTCCAGCGCTTTTCTGGCCACCGCCGCGTCCGAGAAGGGCAAGCGCTCGCCGGCAATTTCCTGATAATCCTCGTGCCCCTTGCCCGCAATCAAGACCACATCACCGCAGCGCGCGCTGCCGATCGCCTCAAAAATAGCGCGGGCGCGGTCAGGCTCGACCCGGCGTTCAGCGGACATGCCTTGCAGCACTTCGTCAATAATGGCTTGAGGATGTTCATTGCGCGGGTTGTCGCTGGTGAGCCAAGTTTCGTCCGCTCCCTCTGACGCGGCGCGCCCCATCAAGGGCCTCTTGCCGTGGTCACGATTACCGCCGCAACCAAAGACACAAATCAGCCGCCCGCCACGGGCGATTTCGCGCAGCGTAGACAGCACTTTTTCCAGCGCATCCGGGGTGTGCGCATAATCCACGATTACCAGCGGATGCTCGCCGCCGCCAAGGGTTTGCATCCGTCCTGGCGGCGGGATGATATGCGAGAGTGCCGCGCCGGCATCGGCGAGTGGAATCCCGGAGACCAGCAAAGTGGTCAAGACTGCCAGCAGATTGGCGGCGTTAAACCGGCCCAGCAACGGCGCTTCGAGTTCGGCTTTCCCCCAGTCAGTGCTCACGGTCATCTGCAAGTCTGTCTGCGACAAACGGAGCTGGCTTGCAACGACCGCACCGCGATTGAAACCGTAGCCTGCCACGCGGGCTGAGCGTGTCAGGCCCTCCTGTTGCCGACCGAATTCATCATCCAGGTTCAGCACCACCCATTCCAGTCCCGGCCAGTTGAAGAGCCGCGCCTTGACGGCGGCGTAGCTCTCCATGTCGCCGTGATAATCGAGATGGTCGCGCGATAGATTGGTCAAAACTGCAATATTGAAATGGGTGCCGTTGACGCGGCCTTGCACCAGCCCGTGCGACGACACTTCCATCGCGCAGGCAGTCGCGCCCTGATCCCGATACTGCGCCAGCCGCTGCTGCAATTCGATTGCATCCGGGGTGGTATTGAGTGAGGGGGTGAGGGCGTGCGGAAAACCACTGCCTGCGGTGCCGAGAATGGCGGCTTTCTGTCCCAAGCGGGTCATGGCCTGCGCCGTCCAGTGCGCGACCGAGGTTTTGCCATTCGTACCGGTGATGCCAATCATCTGCATCTGCTTTGACGGTTCGCCATAGACGTGGGCAGCGATCTCGCCGATGCGCATACGTAAACCGGCGACACCTGCATTCGGGAGGTCGAGCGCCGGATCCCACTGAAAATGATCGGCTTCCCACAACACGCCATCGGCGCGATAAGCGACAGCCTGCGCAATATAGTTGCGGCCATCGGCGGATTCGCCAGGATAAGCCGCAAACACCGTGCCCGGCGCAGCGCGGCGACTGTCGTTGGTCAGCGCATTCACCGGAACCCCCAGTCGTTCGAGGATGTGCCGGGTGGATTCGTACAAGCCGGATTTACCCCGCTTTGATTCATGCGGGTCGGCCATTTTTTTGTGCCTCCGCTTTATTGGTCTGAATCGGGTTTGGCAGCGTGGGCTGGGTGATGCGCGGAGGTTCGAGTGGCGCATCCGGCGGCAAACCAAATGAGCGCAACGCGCCCGCCATGACCTGGGCAAACACGGGACCGGCGACGCTGCCGCCAAAATACGCGCCCGCCATCGGCTCATCAATCATCACTGCGACAATAAAACGCGGATCCGATGCAGGCGCCATACCCACAAACGAAGCGATATAACGGTCGGCGCTGTATTGGCCGTCTATCAGCTTGTGTGCGGTTCCGGTCTTGCCCGCCACACGGTAGCCGGGTACCTGCGCACGTACAGCAGTGCCGCCTTCGTGGGTCACGGTTTCCATCATGCTGCGCACACTGCGCGCAACTTGCGGCGAAAACACCCGTTCGCCAATCGCGTCTGCAGGCTCGCGGCGGAGAAACGACAACGGGACAACTTCGCCATCATTGGCAAACGCCATGTAAGCGCGCGCCAATTGCAACAGGCTGACCGAAATGCCGTGACCATACGCCATCGTCGCCTGCTCGACGGGCTTCAAGGTTTTGGCATTGCGCAAGTGACCCGATGCCTCGCCCGGGAAACCCGAGCCAGGCCTTTGCCCAAAACCTGCGCGGTGCAGCGTGTCGCAAAACTGCTCAGGCGTGAGCGTCATCGCCATTTTAACCGCGCCGATATTGCTCGATTTCTGGATGACTTCAGTCACCGTCAGAGATGGATGCGGGTGCTCGTCGCGGATACGTTTGTTGCCCACGATCAAACCGTCCGAGGTGTTGATCACTGACTGCGGCGTGAACAGACCGCGCTCCAGCACGGCGGCGGCGGTAAACGGCTTCATCGTCGAGCCCGGCTCGAAAGTGTCGATTACGGTGCGATTGCGCACGCGCTGCGGGTCGTAGTTGCGGCGATTGTTGGGGTTAAATACCGGCAGATTGGACAAAGCCAGAATCTCCCCGGTCTTCGCATCAATCACCACGATGCCGCCGCCTTTGGCCTGGTTGGCGGCGACAGCGGCGGCGAGCTCACGGTGCGCCAGATACTGAATCTTCATGTCCAGCGACAAAGCCAGATTGCCGCCCATCTGCGCCATCTTGACCGGCTCCAGATCCCGTATCGTGTTGCCGCGCCGATCACGCAGCACATGGCGCTTGCCAGACTTTCCGGCCAGCCAGTCCTGATAAGCGCGCTCGACACCTTCTTGCCCCAGATCGTCCACATTGGTGAAGCCGACGACATGCGCTGCCACATCGGCTGCCGGGTAATAGCGCCGATACTCGCGTCGCAGGTATAGGCCGGGTACGCCCATCGCCGCAACGCGCGCGGCTTGATCGGGCGTTAACGGACGCTGCACGCTGAGTTCGCCTTTTTGGGGCGTCTGCAAACGCAGCTTCAATGTGTCGGGCACCATCCCCAGAATGTCGGCCAGCCGGGTTAACTCAGCACGGCTGAATTTGATTTCAGCCGTGCGCGCCCACAATGATTCAACGGGCGTGCTGATTGCCAAAGGCTCGCCGTTGCGGTCGGACACCATGCCCCGATGTGCGGGCAAGGTCAGGTTGCGGTTCGCCACCGCATTGCCTTTGCCTTGCAGATAGTCGGTATGCAGGCTCTGCAAATAAAATGCCCGGCTGCCCACTACCGCCAGACCAACCATAATCAGGCCGCCGACCGTAGCCATGCGCCAAGGAGCGAGGTGCAACTTGAGAAGTTTCTTCGAGTGGTAGTTCATGGGGGCGTCGCACCCTCAATCCGAATCCGGTCGAGTGACGGCGTAATCAGCCCCAGCTGCGTGCGTGCCAAGGTCTCGATGCGCGCCGACCCGGCCCACGTGCTCTGCTCCAAACGCAATTGTCCCCACTCTTCGTCCAGGGTTCGTGCTTCTTTTTTGAGACGCTCGAGTTCCACAAAATTCTTGCGCGCGTGATGCTGGGTATTGACCAGCGCTAGCGCGCACACAATAAGGATCAGCGCCAGCGCCATATTGACGCGGCTCATGCCGCCGCCCCCGCGCGCTCGGCCACTCTCATTGCGTCCATTCGTTCTGCTACACGCAGCACGGCGCTACGCGCGCGCGGATTGGCTGCCACTTCGGCGGCACTGGCATGCTGGGCGCGCCCAACCAGATGCATGCGTCCAGGTTTTAACGTGGCGGCACGAACCGGCAGTCGATCCGGCAATTGCTCGCCTTGTGATTCGGCGCGCATGAAGCGTTTAACAATGCGGTCTTCCAGCGAGTGGAAGCTGATCACGGCGAGACGTCCACCGGGGTTCAATCTGTCCACACACTGCGGAAGCACGTTCGTCAACTCCTCGAGTTCGCGGTTGAGATAAATCCGTATAGCCTGAAAACTGCGCGTGGCCGGGTGTTGTCCCGCTTCGCGCCAACCAACTGCGTGGGCAATGATTTGCGCGAGCTGGCTGGTGCGGACAATTGGCGCGCCTTGGCGCGCCGCAACAAGCGCACGCGCAATCGATTTAGCAAACCGCTCTTCGCCGTACTCCCGGATAACTTCACCGATTTCCCCCTCACTTGCTGTTGCCAGCCACTGTGCCGCCGATAAACCACTGCCCGGATCCATGCGCATGTCGAGCGGCGCATCGAAGCGAAAACTGAATCCACGCGTCGCGTCGTCGAGTTGCGGTGATGACACGCCGATATCCAGTAACACGCCGTCCACCTTCGCCACACCCAGCTCGCTTAAAACCGACCCTAATCCCGAAAATGCGCGCTGCACCAAAGTCAGACGCGCATCATTCAAATCCGCCCCGGCGCTGATCGCATCGGGATCGCGGTCCAGCGCAATCAACCGCCCCGTCCCGCCCAGCGCCGCCAGAATCAGACGGCTATGGCCGCCGCGCCCGAAGGTGCCATCGACGTAGATGCCGTCGGGTCTGATCGCCAGCGCTGCCACCGCCTCGTGCGCCATGACTGGCACATGAGCCGTGGTCACAAAGTAAATCCCTCTAATTCAGGCGGCATGCTGTCGACGCTGAACGTCAACGCCTGCGCCACCTGCGCGTCCCAGCGCGCTTCGTTCCAACACTCTATTTTTGACCCTTGCCCTACCAGCACTACGCTCTTATCCAGTCCGGCGAACTTGCGCAGCATCGGCGGCAACAGCACGCGACCCGCGCCGTCCATCTCCATGTCGTGCGCATAACCGACCAGCAACTGTTTCAAGCTGCGTGTTTTAGGATTGAAATCGGAGAGCGCATTGAGTTTTTTCTCGATCGGCTCCCACTCGGGCAAGGGATACAACAACAGGCATTGACTCGGGTCTGCCGTCAGCACGACGCGGCCAGCACCATTCACGAGCAGGGCATCGCGATAGCGTGTCGGCACGACGAGCCGGTTTTTGCTATCCAGATTGACCGTTGTTGCACCGCGAAACATGCGTCCCCTTTATTTGGTATGAATGCAGCGTTATGAATACGGCAGGCGGTGCGAATTCTCCCACAACATCCCACTAATCACCACACCAACCCACTATAGGGGATAGTTTTGTGGGGGTCAAGTAGTTAAACGTAAAAAAACCCCGTAAGCTCAATGACTTAGGGGTGGTTTCTGTCTGTGGATAAGTATCTTGAAAAACCGGTGCTTAGGCGATTATTTTCTATATAAAATTAGAATAAATCGCTAAGCCATTGAAATAGATAAGAAGTGGAAAAGTGAGCCGGTAAGCCGGGTTCTGTCGTGGACAACCATTCCTCTAGGCCGGTCATTACTAACCGGCTCCAGCCACCTACCCGCAGACTCAGCGAGCCGCCTCATCGCCTGCCTATTTGGTGTTGCTCCGGATGGAGGTTACCGCGTTTCACCGTAACTGAATACGCTCGTCTCTGTGGCCCTATTCCTCGCCTTGGCCTCCCTGACTTGCGCCAGAAAAGTTGCTGCGTCTGGCCGTTAGCCAGCATCCTGCTCTATGGAGCCCGGACTTTCCTCTCCCGCCAAAACGACGGCAGCGGTTGTCTGGCTCACTTTCCCACCCCGATTATAAGGGCACTTCTATAAATCTACTGCGCGACCGGATCACGGCCGCGCAGTAGATTTATAGAAGTGCTCATAAACCTTGTCCTTGACAAGCCTGAATCTGTTGCTACACATAGGCTCATGGAGTCCAGTTAGACTCGCCGATCCGGAGAACGACAGTGAGAAGACGGTTATATTTTGTGGTGCCAGACGTGTTGAGTGCGCGGCGTATCCGCGACGAGCTG
>JAYVLR010000236.1:0-2087 GCA_043759395.1 Thiobacillaceae bacterium | reverse complement strand
GCGGCTTCAGCATTTTTCGGAAAGCGGCCGCATGATCCCCGAGGCGGAAGACAAAACCCTTCGGGAAATCATCGTCCAGGGTTACCGGATCATGTATCGCCTGGAAGTTGGCAGAGTGCTTGTGCTTGCCGTTATGCACGGTAGCCGCGATGTCGGCGGGATGGCGGCCAAGCCTTGGGATGAAAGCTAGACTGGGGATTTTTATTGTGAGCCTGGCCCCTTTGATTAGCTGCTACCTTAGATGGACTTCACTGGCACTGCGTGCGAAACAATACCGCCAGTTTTTGGCTGGCTGGCTCACCTTGTGAGCCATTGTTCAGCTAATCTAGCTGACACCCCACTAGCGCCGCGTGGCGTGAACTCCGAAAAATAATAAGGGAGCACATGCATTGACCGCTCAGACCCCTGAAAAAATCTTACTGGACGGTGAGATACTGGACCTATGCACCGAACCGCTAGGCCACTACTTCTACTTCGCGGGGGCAAGGCCTGACTTTGCCGCCGGATACACTAGCTGTTGGCGCTGCTATGTCGGCACATGGGAAATTTGCGATGGACGCCTCTACTTGATCGGGATCTCTGCCAAACACGATGACGGCAGCCCAGTTAAGTTGGAAGACATTTTCCCTGGCTACCCTGATCGGGTCTTCGCGCACTGGTTCACCGGCATCCTGCGTTGTCCTCGGGGCAACATGCTCGCTTATGAGCACATGGGCTACGGCAGCGTCTTCGAGGAGGACATCCTTCTGTATATCAAACAGGGGGTGCTCATGAGCCGCGCCGTAAAGACCAACGACGAGACAAACGCTACGGATGATTGAGGCAGCATGACATATTGGATCTTAGGTTATCTCGTCGTTGGCGCTATCGTGTCGATACTAATTTTCCGGATAGTCAAATATGACTTTCGTGCTGGAAAAATGTCGGCAGCTATAAGCGACTACATCTATTCAGATGGCAAACCCTTGGGCTTGCGTATCCAGGAATGGATTAGCGACTGGCTAGTCCCAGTCTTCATTTTTCTTACTCTTATGGCCGTCTGGCCAGTCTTCCCCGCCTTATGGGTATATGCACGCCTGAAGGCACATTTTTCTCCCGATATCCCGCCCAAGAGTAAAGATGAAGGCGAAACAGAAGAAGAGAAAGCCGCCGACTTCCGCGCCCATTCCGGGAACCTGGTCGCACTGACCACGGTGGAAGAGGTGGAGGCATGGGAGCGGATTGTTGATCCCCTAGGGGCCGTCCCGCCTCTTCCCTTCGGTCACCTTAACAGCGTTTGGGGTTCGTTCAAGACTGCCATGCAACCAAGGGATGAGCTCTGGTCATTCGATTCGACGAGAGACGAAACGAAAAATATCTGGGCGGGAGTCAGGGGGTATGCCATCCAGCGCGATGGCCGCATCGTCGCTGAGATCGTGATAGGGAGATAATTAAGCCTCCTTGCATGATAGTGAGTAAAAATAGGGTAGCGACGTTCATCAAGGAGGCTGACCATGGGATTGTTTAGTGTAATTAAGACAGCCAGCAAATTCAGAAAGACGAGAGATGCTCTTCTTCAAAACTATCGGATTGCATTAGAGCGAGATAACGCTGAGGATCTTATAAAGGTTTCCGAGCACTATCCATCATTGAATGAACATGAACTGGCCATTGCTTATCTTGCATATAACAGCCGGAACCTGGAGCCATCTAACCCGAGAGTTGCGCAAAGTGCGCAATGGTGGATTAAGGTCGCAAATATGGCGCTTGATAACGGCTGGGTGAAACCCGAAGTAGTCAAGCAATTGGAGGATTCGCTAAACGAACATCTAGGGCCAGATTTTCATAACCAACGGTAAGGGGCATAGACCCAGGCAATCAGGATCATTAAGCAACTCACGATGACAATTCAACAGGTTTCAGTTTTCCGCTGGCTTCGGGCCCACCCTTTTCTGAGTGGTGCAATTGCATTGGCGATTTTTTTGACTGTGGCTGCAATAAACACACCAGTGCGTATTCCACGGCAAACTGGACAGTCATTCCACGGCAAAGTGGACACTGATTCCAGCGCAAACTGGACAGTAAAAATGTGACGTAACACGCGGGAT
>JAYVLR010000235.1:0-2334 GCA_043759395.1 Thiobacillaceae bacterium | reverse complement strand
GACGGCACCGATTTGTACTGGGCGCGCTCGCGCGTGCTGGAATATCTCAACCAGGTGCAGGGGCGTCTGCCCGCCGACGCGAAACCGGCGCTGGGGCCGGATGCCACCGGCGTGGGCTGGATTTACCAATATGCGCTGGTGGATAAAACCGGCCAGCATGACTTGTCGCAACTGCGCGCCTTGCAGGACTGGTTTCTGAAATTCGAATTGAAAGCGCTGCCCGACGTTGCCGAAGTCGCCAGCGTCGGCGGCATGGTGCGCCAGTACCAGGTGCAGCCCGACCCGCTGAAACTGGCGAATTACGGCATTACGCTGAATCAGGTCATCGCCGCGATTCGCGCTGCCAATAACGAAACCGGCGGCGCGCTGCTGGAGCTGGGCGAAGCGGAATACATGGTGCGTGCCTCAGGCTATCTGCAAACGCTGGCTGATTTCCGCGCGATTCCTTTGAAGCTCGCGGGCGGTGTGCCAGTGACACTGGGTGAGGTCGCGCATATTCAACTCGGCCCGGAAATGCGCCGGGGCATCACTGAACTGGACGGTGAGGGCGAGGCGGTGGGCGGCGTGGTGATCCTGCGTTCCGGCAAGAATGCACGGACAACCATCGCCGCCGTCAAAGCGCGGCTGGACGAACTCAAATCCAGCTTGCCCAAGGGCGTGGAGATCGTGCCGGTGTATGACCGCAGCCAGTTGATCGAGCGCGCGCTGGACAACCTCACGCACAAACTGATCGAGGAATTTGTCGTCGTCGCGCTGGTGTGCGCGTTGTTCCTGTGGCATCTGCGCTCGGCGCTGGTGGCGATTATCGCCCTGCCGCTGGGCATTCTGGCCGCGTTTATTGTCATGCGCACTCAGGGCATCAACGCCAATATCATGAGCCTGGGCGGGATTGCGATTGCCATCGGCGCGATGGTCGATGCGGCGGTGGTGATGATCGAGAATGCGCATAAAAAACTCGAAGTCTGGCAGCACGCCCATCCTGGCGAAAATATTGCCGGCACAGAACGCTGGCAGGTGTTGACCGATGCGGCGGTGGAGGTCGGCCCGGCGCTGTTTTTTTCGCTGCTGATTATTACCCTGTCGTTCATCCCGGTATTCACCCTGCAAGCGCAGGAGGGGCGGTTGTTCGGGCCGCTGGCGTTTACCAAGACCTACGCGATGGCGGGCGCGGCGCTGTTATCCATCACACTGATACCGGTGCTGATGGGTTACTGGATACGCGGGCGCATTCCGGACGAAACCAAAAATCCGCTCAACCGGCTGTTGATTAACGCCTATCGTCCGCTGCTCGACATTGTGCTGCGTTTTCCCAAGGCTACGCTCGTGGTTGCGGTGCTGGTGTTTCTTACTGCGCTATGGCCGATCAGTCGCCTGGGGGGCGAATTCATGCCGCCGCTGGATGAAGGCGATTTGCTTTACATGCCGTCCGCTTTGCCCGGCCTGTCGGCGCAAAAAGCGGCGCAACTGTTGCAGCAAACCGACCGCCTGATCAAGACCGTGCCGGAAGTCGCAACAGTGTTCGGCAAGGCTGGGCGTGCCGAAACCGCCACCGATCCCGCGCCGCTGGAAATGTTCGAGACCACCATTCAGTTCAAGCCGCGATCCGGGTGGCGACCCGGCATGATGCCGGAAAAGTTGATCGATGAACTGGACAAAACCGTACGCGTGCCGGGGTTGACGAACATCTGGATTCCGCCGATTCGCAACCGCATCGACATGCTCGCCACCGGCATCAAAAGCCCCATTGGCGTAAAAGTGTCAGGGGTGAATCTCGCCGCTATCGACCGCGTCACACAGGCAGTTGAGCGCGTCGCCAAAACCGTGCCGGGCGTGTCGTCGGCGCTGGCCGAACGTCTCAGCGGCGGGCGCTACGTGGACATCGACATCGACCGTGTTGCGGCTGCGCGCTATGGGCTCAACATCGACGAAGTGCAGGCTGTGGTAGCAGCCGCCATCGGCGGCGAAACGATAGGTGAAACCGTGGAAGGTCGTGCGCGTTTTCCGATCAGCGTGCGCTACCCGCGCGAATGGCGCGACTCGCCCGCCAAACTCGAAGCGCTGCCGATTCTCACCCCGCTAGGCAGCCGCATCACGCTCGGTACTGTGGCAAAAGTTCGCATCAGCGACGGCCCGCCCATGCTCAAAAGCGAAAACGCCCGTCCCGCAGGCGTGGTTTACATCGACGTGCGCGGGCGCGATCTTGCCTCGGTGGTAGGCGACTTGCGCCGCGCCGTGGCCAAAGAGGTCAAGCTCGAACCCGGCATCAGCCTGGCGTATTCCGGTCAGTTCGAATTTCTCGAACGCGCCAACGCACGGCTCAAGCTGGTTGTTCCC
>JAYVLR010000234.1:0-3097 GCA_043759395.1 Thiobacillaceae bacterium | reverse complement strand
GCCTGCGTCACCGATCAGTTTGAGCAGCAGGTGCGGGTGCTCGCGGGATTACCGCTGGGCGATACGCGCTTGCTGTCGCCGGTGGCGATGGTCAACATTCTGGGCGACCGCTGGCAGGATCGTAGTCCGCACTGGGAAACCCTGCTGGATCATCCCGCCATCAAGCTGCATTTATACGGCAAGGCCTCTGCCCGGCCGGGGCGAAAAATGGGGCACTTCAATGTTCTGGATACCGAGCTGCCCGCCGCACTGGCGCTGGCGGAACAGATGCGTGACGCGCTTTAATCTGGCCGCTTTGCTGCTGCTGATCCCGCTGTTCGCATGTGCGGGTGGGCACCCTTCCACGTTGTTGCTGAGTGCGGGTGCCGCCACGCTCCAGGTCGAAATCGCGGCCACGCCCCAGCAACATGAGCAGGGTTTGATGGCGCGAACGCACCTGGATGAAGACGCGGGCATGTTGTTTATTTTCGAACGCAATTCGGCTTATTGCTTCTGGATGCAAGACACCCCCATCCCGCTTTCCGTCGCGTTTCTGGATGACGATGGGCGCGTCGTCAACCTGGCGGACATGCAGCCCATGAGCACGACGCTGCATTGCCCGGACACGGCGGTGCGCTATGCGCTTGAGGTGAATCAGGGCTGGTTTGGGCGCCAGCGTATTCAGCCGGGAATGCGGATCAACGGCTTGCCGCCAGTGCCTCGCTAGTGACGTTTTCGAAAATCATGACATGTCCATCAATGGTGACCGGTCATATTTTTTGTCATTGCGGGGCGCAGCCGAAGCAATGACAGGATGAGGTCATGTTATTTGGAAAGCCCGGTAATCAGTCTTTACTGGTGATGCTTTGCACCATCAACTCGGCATCGTAGCCCGATATTTCGGTGGATAGCTTGACTGGCAGATAGTGCCGGTCAGCGGCCAGCCACACTTCAAAACGATCCGTATTGCTCTCTGTTACGCGCACCATGTGCACGGTACGCAGCTTGCCAAGCGGTGTGTCCAGCAGGGCTTCGCCGACCACCCGGTAGCGGTAGACGCGCAGGGTCTTGCCGTTGAAAACCGCATTCTGGCTGTCGGTCGGGGGCGGCGCGGTCAGTGCGATCTGGAACAGCAGGCTTTGCACGTCCTGCGTGCGCTCAGGCAACGGCGTACTGCGCAAGCCTTTATTGCTTTCGGTCAGGATCGTGTGCGCGTCGTAATCAAAGCGCGACTGGCTGCGCTTGCTGCCGCGCTGATCCCAGAATGTTTCGGGCCGCAAACCGGTGGCGTTGATGCGACCGTGGCTGGTCTGCACCAATTGTCCGGAAAACACCAGGCTGGCCAGCCCACTGGCGGCGGCCACGCTGGTGATGGTGTAACGCTCGCCTTCGTTCACCCACAACAGCGTTTGTTTGCCGGATGCCAGGCCATAGCGGGCACGATATTCGAGCGTGAGGCGGCGCGGCAGGGGGTTGAGTGGAATGATGGGTTCGGCGGGTGTGATGGCGGGTGGCGGCTCGGGTGGCACTTCCGCAACCGCGCCATTAGGCAGGGATGCGGGCGGTGTCGCGGGGGTTTCAGCCAGAGGAGTCTCGGGCATGACAACGGGGGGTGCGAAGCTTGCCGGGTGGGGCTTGGGTGGCGTTGATGCCCCCGGCTTGACCTGCGCAGGCGGCGCGGGCTGGATCGGGGTGGCCGCCGGGGGCGGCAAGACCAGCCGCGCCTCAATCGGCGCGGCATCATTCCTGTCGATCCATGCCGGGAATGTGATCCACCCGCGCGACAGCAGTGCCGCATGCAACAACACCGATACGGCCAGTCCGCCCAGAAACACGCGCCAGGCGGGTCGCGTTTTCATGGCTTGATCGTGAGCCGCACCAGACGTTGTTCCAGGGTCACGCCATCCTCAACGACGCGGATTTGCACCGGGAAATTGTTGTGGCCAGGGGCGACCCAGACGGTGATGGCCTTGTCGTCGCCGGGTCCGAGGATGCGGTCGAATTCCTGTACCGGATACTGCCCGGCGGGCACGCTGATCTTGCCGCCGTCACGCTGGCGGTAGCGGTAATCGTTGCGGGTTTTTCCACTCACCACATCGAGTGAATAATCGCTTGGCAAGCGCGGCATGAAAACAAATTGATACAGTTGCGAAAGTTGATCCTGGGTACGGTCGCGCAATCCGCCTTCATCCCGGATTTCGCCCTTGTACTGGAAGCGGATGCTGCGCTTGTTCCAGTCCAGCGCGGCACTTGCTGTTTTGTTCGGACGGTCGCTGCGGGCATGCCGGAAGCTGTTTGGGCGCAGGCCGTTTTCATTCACTGCGCCCTGACTTTCCAGGCGGATCGTTCCCGGCCAGAACAGTTTTAGCGGCCCGGTTGCGCGTGCTTCACTGACGATCTGATACAGCTTGCCGCTACGGGTAAAACTATCGGTCACGCTGCCCAGTTTTTGGCCGTTGCGATACAGGTCATAGACAGCGCCTATTTGTTGCGGACTGGCGTGCGCCGAGTTTGCAGCCAGCAATGCTGCGGCTAGCATCATGACCATACGTTTAAACATGCCGTTGCCTTTTATCAGAATGAAAACACTGACTGTGACGCATCAACCCCGCACAAGTTTACGCGGCCATCAATTTTTACCAATCGGTTCTCGGCAAACCAGCGTATTGCCTCGGGGTAAATGCGGTGCTCCTGTTGCCGCACGCGTGCGGCCAGCGTGTCGGCGGTGTCGTCGGGCAACACCGGAACCGCAGCCTGGATCACGATCGGACCATGATCGAGTTCGGCAGTAACAAAATGCACCGTGCAGCCGTGGACTTTGACGCCTTCGTCCAAGGCGCGCTGATGGGTATTCAAACCCGGAAACGCGGGCAGCAGAGAGGGATGAATATTCAGCAGGCGGCCTTCAAAACGCGCGATGAACGCTGGGCTCAAGATACGCATATAGCCGGCCAGAATCACCAGATCCGGAGTGTGACGCTCAACTTCGTCCGCCAGATGGGCATCGAATGTTTCGCGGTCGGGAGCCAGGTTATGGTCAAGCGCTACAGCGGGAATGCCCTGCGAACGGGCAAACGCCAAGCCCGCTGCCATAGGCCGATTGCTGATGACCGCTACG
>JAYVLR010000233.1:0-4780 GCA_043759395.1 Thiobacillaceae bacterium | reverse complement strand
CTGGATGATTATTTTGGAATCCTGACATCATGTTCGTTGAACACACCCCGCTCTGCCTGGCGGTGGCACGCCGCGCAATTCGCCGCCGATCCCACCGCGTTACGCGACCATACCGCGCGCGACACCTCATCGTGCTGGCGCACGAACCAGCGGGTTTCGGTGATGCGCAGCGGCGCGTCTTTCGCCTCCATACGCCGCATCACCTTGTTGCCCATCCGGCTGTTGCCGCTGTCGGCGGCGTGGGTTTCCAGAAAGCGCAGGATATCAGCCTGCGTGACCGGATCAAGGCTGGCGTTTTCGCCGAAGTGCTGATCGAGCCCCGCCATTACGCGCCGCCAGGATGCGCGTGGCAGAAACGCGGGCGCATACGCGATATGGCAACTTGTACATTCCTGTTGCCACGCCTTGTGTGTCAGACGCGGCAAGGCATCGCCTCCGCCATCGCCATGCGCCTCGCCCGATGGCAGCGAAAACGTCAGTACGCTGACCACGCCGACTGTCATCAGTACACCGACTCCGCGCAATATAAAATTCATGATGTGCTCCTTATTTGGTCTCGTTTTATCGAATTCGCCTTATTGAATTCGCTTTATTAAATCTGGCTCAGCCAGGCAATGAAATCGCCTTTTTCCTGCGCGCTGCATTCACGTTGCAAAACATCCTGACAGTTGCGCCGAAACCATTTCTCGACCTTGGCTGCATCGGTAAAACGTTCAGGATTCGCCACAGTCGCCATCGGCTCGATGCGTTTGCCGACGCGGCTGCGTCCGGCTTGTTTTGGGTTGGCAGTGTGGCAACCGGCGCAGCTCACCGCCTGACCATTGCGCCCCGGATGTTCGGTGCGATACAGCGTGGCGCCGCGCGTAGCAGACAAGGCCGACACCGGCACGCCCGCTTCCTGCGCATAAAGCGTCATCAGGCTGGCGGGTAAATCGACTGCGCCCGCCATAGTCGAGACCATTGCCAACATCGCCAGACCAGCGCAGAGGAGTCGTTTAATCATGGTTCACCCCATTTTTGGCGGCATGATATTGCTTCCCCGTCACCATGCTCTGCGCCACGCGTTCGCCGCGCAACTGGTGAAACACCAGCGCAGCCAGGTGCAGGCCGATAAAGCCAAGCATCAAAACAAATCCGGCCTCGTGCGGCTCGCCCAGCACGTCTTCCAGCCAATCCGCGTTGCCCAGCCAGGCAGCAAGTGGGCCGGTCTGAAATTCGCTGGCGGCAAGCCCCATCCCGGTCACCACCATCAGCGCCATGATGCCGTAGGCAAACAGATAGCCCAGGCTGGCAATCGGATCATGCCCTGCACGATGCGTCGCAGGCAGGCGCAGCGTCTTGAAGCTGTCCTTCCACACGGCGGGATGCCACAGATCGCGCCAGCGTGCGCTGACCGGCCCCACCACGCCCCACAACACTCGCGCCAGCAGGCTCGCCGCCAGCACATAGCCCGTCAGAATATGCAGATTCCACAGAATTTTTTCATAAGGATCGTGCTCAAACCAGTCGGCCAACTGGCTGGTGGTGATGAGCGTGACAATCGCCAGCGCGATAGTCCAGTGCAGCGCCCGTAACAACGGGTCAAATACACGATGCGGATGGGCGGGTAGATGCGCCATGACAACCTCCAGAAAGGGATGATGTGAGGACTGTACGTGCGCCAGCTTAGGGAAACCTTAAGGAAGCGCTGATTAATTCATATCCCGTCATTGCAAGCGCCACAGTCTGGCCAGAGTCTCGTTTAGAATTCACCCACTGTGCCGTATCTCATTCGACTCTTTCCTCGTGGACTCCTGCTTCTGTTGATTGCGGGAAGTCACGCCTGTCTGCACGCCGCACCGGTTGACGCCAGTCAGCTCAATCTCAATCTGCCCGCCCATCCCGGCACATTCTGGAGCCAATCTGGCCGTACTGCATCCGCCACAACCCAGCCGAACGAAGCACCGTTACGCTTTACCAGCCTGGCGGAGCTGACCGACCATGCCTTGCGCGAACGTCCCGAGTCGCGTGCTGCGTGGCTCGCGATTCAGGCCGAGGCGGCGCGGCTGGGTGTACAGCAGGCGGCGAACTGGCCAAGTCTTACTGCTCAATTCAATTTCACCCAGAGCCAGGCGCTCTCGAGTTCGGGCGCGGCGGTGCCGGTGTTGAACCGCTATGGCCCGAGCTTGAGCCTGTCTTACGTGCTCTATGATTTTGGCGCGCGCCGTGCGGGTATCGACGCGCAGCGCTATCAACTGATCGCGGCGCTGCTCAACAGCAATCGCAGTTTGCAAGACACGGTGGCCGCAGTTGAGCAAGCCTGGTTTGCGCTGATGGCGGCACGCGCGCAGGTCGCGGCACAGCACGAGGCAGAAACCGCACTCGCCGCCAGCCTCGATGCGGTCACGCTGAAGCTCAACAGCGGATTGGTAGCGCGTGCCGACCAGCTGCGCGCACGCGCGGCATTGGCCGAAGCGCGGCTTGCGGCTCACACCGCCGAGCGCGATGCGGGCAAGGCCGAAGCCGGGCTGAAGCAAAGTGCGGGCATCGCGCAAACGCGCAGCCTGCAACTGGATTGGCAGACGGCCATGCCCGATGCGCTGGAAGCGAATGCCGCACTCGCCGACCTGCTGGATCTAGCCCTGCATCAGCGGCCCGACTTGCAGGCGCTGGTCGCCGCGAGTGCCGCCGCGCGCGCCGCCGCAGATCGCGCACGGGCGGCGCGCTGGCCGGTGCTGAGTGTGTCCGGCGCCGCCGGGCGCACCTCGTTTCTGGAGAACAACCGCCCGTCCTCAAACACTTACAGCCTTGGTGTCAATGTCAGCGTGCCGCTGTTTGACGGTGGACGGCTGCGCGGACTGGTCCGCGCAGCCGAGCGTGATGCCGAACGCCTGGAAGCCGAGCAGGCGGTGCGGGCCAATGGCGTGACGCGCGAAGTAGCTGACGCGTATTACGACACGCGCCACGCTCAATCCCAGTGCGCAGACGTGCAGGATTTGCTGGCGGCGGCCAACGAATCCGCGCACGCCGCCAAAGCGCGTTACCGTGCCGGCGTGGGCAGCCTGCTCGAACTCCTCACCGCACAGGCCGACCAGGCTCGTGCCCGCCTGACATCCGCGCAGGCCGAGAGCGACTGGCTTGCCGCCTTTTCCCGTTTGAGTCACGCGTTGGGGCGTCTGCCTGGCGTGCCGCCATCGAGTCCGCCATGAGCCAAAATCCACTATGAAACTGCGCATTATTCTTACCCTCGTTGTACTGGCTTTGATTGCCGGCGTGGTTTATCGAACGCAAGAAAAACCCGCCAATACCGAGGGGGGCAGCGGTGGCCGCCAAATGAAGGGCGGTGCAGACGACAAGATGCTGTCAGTGCGCACGGCTCCGGTTGCCCTGCGCGATTTTCCACGCGTGCTTGATTTGCCCGGCACCATCGATGCCGCCAGACAGGTGGCGATTGTGGCGCAGACCAGTGGCGTTTTGCAGGCACTACGCGTGCAGGAAGGCCAGACTGTTCATGCAGGCGACTTGCTGTTCACCCTGGATGCGCGTCCGCTGCGCGCGCAGATTGACCAGCATCGCGCCGCGCTGTCGGGTGCTGCGGCCGCCGAACGCGAAGCCGCACGACTGGTCGGGCAATTAACGCCGCTGAATGCGCCTGGCTATATCAGCCACAAGGAATTTGCCGACGCGCAACTGGCGCAGGAATCCGCCCGCGCCAATGCCAGCGGCGCGCGTGCCGCCCTGCACGCCGCGCAACTGGCGTGGGACCAAACCCAGCTGCGCGCGCCTATCGCCGGGCGCATAGGCCGGGTCAATGTGCAGCCCGGCAGCCTGGTTCAGGCCAATTCCGCTACGCCGCTCACCACGATCATCGCACCAGGCGTACTGGACGTGCGCGCCAGCGTCGCGCAACAAGACTGGCCGCAGCTTGCCGAAGCGCGTGCGCGCGGAAAAGTGCTGGCTGATATTTATGCCGCTGCCAGTAACACGCCGGGCAGCACGGTAAGCGCGCGGGGCGAACTGGTGTTCGTTGACAGCCAGATCGATGCCGCCACCGGTGCGGTTGCGATCAAGATTCGGCTGAACGCCCCGCCGCCCACCCTGTTATCCGGGCAAGGCGTGCGCATGCGCTTGCTGCTGGGCGACGAAGCCGGGGTATTGGTGATTCCCGATGCGGCTCTGCAACAAGCGCAGGAAGGCAGTTATGTGTATGTGGTGCGCGATGGCCGTGCAATTTTGCAACGCGTCAGCGCCGTACGCGAACTGGACGGGCAGGTAGTAGTAAGCGGCAAACTGGCCGCAGGCGAACCGGTTCTGATCGAAGTGCCGCAACGGCTCAAAGCCGGGAGCCGCGTCAAACCAGAATCCGCTCTGCGCGGCAACGGCGCGCGCCCGCCTCCACACCAACCAGCTTCGCCGAGTCCACACCCATGAATCTGTCGCGCCTGTTTATTGCGCGCCCCGTCACCACGCTGATGCTGGTGCTGGCGATGGCGCTGCTGGGCGCGCTGGCTTATCTGAAACTGCCGGTAAACGATCTGCCTCAAGTGGATTTCCCCACGCTGCGCATCAGCGCCAGCTTGCCGGGCGCCAACCCGGAAACGATGGCCAACACGGTCGCAACGCCGCTGGAGCGCCAGTTGGCAACCGTATCCGGTATCGACTCGATCAGCTCGCAAAGCAAGCAGGGTTCGACCAGTATCACGCTGCAATTCGATCTGGGGCGCGACATCGACGCGGCCGCACAGGATGTGCAAACGGCGCTGGCACAAGCGGCGCGCAATCTGCCTGCGGGTATGGATCC
>JAYVLR010000232.1:0-5612 GCA_043759395.1 Thiobacillaceae bacterium | reverse complement strand
CCCCCAAAAAAAAGAAGGGGCACGGTTTCGCTACGCGAGTTCACGCTAACCCTGGTTGTTACGGGTAGGTTGTCTATAGTGAAATCCGAACAGCACGCTAGGAGACCCTCATGAGCACGACGATTGAAACCTATCTTGAACAACACAAGATTCCCTACGAATTGATGACGCACGCACACAGCTCCACCAGCATGCAAAGCGCACGCGCAGCCGACATTGCCCCGCATCGACTTGCGAAAGCAGTGCTACTGGAAGGCACCGATGGCTGCTACATGGCAGCGGTGATTCCGGCCAACCGGCAAGTGAGTCTGGGGCATCTGCGCCACGACTATGGGCACATGTTCCGGCTGGCGGATGAGCGCATGATTGCGCCGTTTTTCAAGGATTGTGAGCCGGGAGCGATCCCCGCACTGACCACGCCCTACCACCTGGAAATGATCTGGGACGACAGTTTGCTAAACGAGCCGGAGATTTATTTCGAGGCCGGCGATCACACGCATCTGGTGCATCTACGCACCGAGTACCTGCGTGAAATGCTGGACAAACTGCCGCATGGACGAATCTGCGAAGCGGCTTGATTCAGGTCTGACTTGTTTGGAACTGATGTAGTCTGGTTTAACCGATTGTCTTCGTCATCGCGATGTGCGCGATGCCCGCTTCGTCGTATTCATCACCTTCGGGCGCAAATCCGTGGCGCGCATAAAATCCGGCGGCGTGAGTCTGCGCGCTAAGCCGGATGATGGCATGGCCGCGCGTCTGCGCCTCACTCAGCACAGCTTGCAGGAGCGCCCGTCCTGCGCCTTTTTTACGCCACGCAGCCAGCACTGCCATCCGGCCAAAATGCCCGTCTGGCAACAAGCGGGCGCAGCCGACTGTGCTGCCGTCTGCACGCATCACCAGAAAATGCAGCGCGGCTTCATCGTGCTCGTCCCACTCCATGTCTTCGGGCACATTTTGCTCCCGGATAAACACCTGACGGCGGATTGCAGAAAGCGTCTCGCTATCCTGGCTCCAGCTTGCAATGCGCACGGTAAACGCCGGTTTGCGCAGCCGTCCCCAACTGATGAGCAGCATTCCGGCCAGCACCAGCAGGCCAAAGACGATCACGGCTGCGCGCGGCGTCATCCCGGCTGCAATCGCCGCAAAATACAATCCGGCCATCAACAGCATGGCGAGATTTTCAAAAAAATTCTGCACCGCCAGCGCGCGCCCGGCTCCTACGCTTTCGTGGCCGCGCTCCTGCAGCAGCGCGTTGAGCGGGATGGCAAAAAAACCTCCCGCCGCGCCGATCCCAAGCAACACCGCACCCGCCGCCGCAAAGCCCTGCATGGGTGCCAACAGCCACAACAAAGGCCCAATCGCCAGTCCGCCGATCAGGGCGCGATTGACTTGAGAAAGCGTGACGGTGAACGCGGCGAGACTGGCGCCGACCACGATGCCCACCGACACCAGACCCATCAGCGTCGCAGGCGACTGGTTATCCGCCAGGCCAAGCGCGATCGGCACCCATGCAAACAGCAGCAGACGCAAAGATGCGCCCATGCCCCAGAACAGGCTGGTACCGAAGATGCTGAAACGCGCATCGGGATTACGCAGCAGCGTTTTCATATCGCGCAGAAACTCCAGCGGCAAACGGCTGACTTCGCCGCGCGCCAAGGGCTTGATCGCGGCCAGTTTCGGAATCAGCAAATTCACCGCCGCCGCGCCCAGATACAGCCCGGCCACCACCTGCACCGCGAGCACGGATGAATGATCTGCCAGCCAGCCGCCGAGCATCACGCCGAGCAGAATCGCAGCAATGGTTGAGCCTTCAAGCAGGCCATTCGCCTGAACCAGTTTGCCTTCGCCCACCAGCTGCGTGAGGATGCCGTATTTGGCAGGCGAATATGCCGCCGCGCCGAGGCCGACGATGGCATAGCCCGCCAGCGGATGCAGCCCGCCCAGAATCAGCGCCGCCCCGGTCAGCTTGACGAGATTGGCGCGAAACATCACGCGGCCTTTCGGCCAGGCATCCGCAAACGGCCCAACGTAAGGCGCGAAAAAAATAAACGCCAGCACAAACGTCGCCTGCACCAAAGGCAACAAACTGTTGCCGCCCGAAGCAGTTTTGAGCATGGCGATGGCCGCGACGAACAGCACGTTGTCCGCCATCGCCGACAAAAACTGGGCGGTCAGCAAAGCGGCCATGCCGCGCGACATCAGTTGATTATTTGAGGCAGGCATAGTCATCTTTCAAAAAACTGCGGCGTTTCATGCGGCTGCCGCTGCGGTTTTTACGCCGACATAATCCGTTTTTCCGGTACCCAATAGCGGGATAGCGTCCACCGGCATGATGCGGCGCGGCACGGCAAGGTCGGGCAAACCGCTGTTTTTTGCTGCGGCCTGCAAGGCCTCGCGCGTCAATGCCGGATCGGTGCTCAGCAAGACAATCTGTTCGCCGCGTTGCGCGTCGGGCAGGCTGGTGGCAGCGTGCGTGTGCAGCGGCGAGGCGGCGCGGGCGATGGCTTCCACGGTTTCCAGCGACACCATTTCACCGGCGATTTTGGCGAAGCGTTTGAGACGACCGAGGATCGTAACGAAACCGTCGTGGTCAATGTCAACCATGTCGCCCGTGTTGTACCAGCCCGCGCCCAACCCATCGGCGACGGGCGGCTCAAGCACGCCGGGTGCGTCGAAACGCAGATAGCCAGACATCAGGTTGGGGCCGCGCACATGCAACAAACCGCCGCGTTCGACGCCCGGCACGGCAATCAGCCGCGCCTCGATGTCTGGCAGCAATTGCCCGACGCTGCCGGTGCGGTAGGCCATCGGTGTGTTGACCGCCAGCACGGGCGCGGTTTCTGTCGCACCGTAGCCTTCAAAAATACGGATGCCAAACTTTTCGTACCACAACAGCCGCACCGGTTCGGCCAGTTTTTCGGCACCGGCAATGACATAACGCAACTTGTGGAAATCATAGGGATGCGCAAATTTTCCGTAATTGGCAAGGAAGGTGCTGGTGCCAAACAGCATGGTGCAATTGCGGTCGTAGGCAATCTCCGGCACCAGCTTGTAATGCAGCGGCGAGACATGCAAAAAAACCTGCGCGCCCGTCAGCATCGGCAACAGCACGCCGCCCGTCAGACCAAAGGCATGAAACACCGGCAACACGTTCAGCACTTTATCGGCGCTGGTCAGATCGAACAGCGCCTGGATTTGTGCGACGTTGGCCAGGAGTGCGCGGTGCGACAGCACTACGCCTTTGGGCTTGCCCTCGGAGCCGGAGGTAAACAGGATCACCGCTGCGTCTTCCGGGTTGGCAGCGGCTGGCAGCGCGCGCTGCGGTAGCCAGCGCGCAAGGCTCAGCAGCCAGAGTTTGTCTGTCCAGCCAAAATCGGCATGCAGATCTTCCAGATACAGAACCTGCTGCTGCGAGAGTCCGACGATCAGCGGTTCGAGCCGGGCCTGCTCGATAAACACGCGCGAGGTAATCACCGTTTTGATCTGTGCGGCGTGGCAGGCGGCAGCCACGCCATCCGGTCCGGCGCTGTAATTCAGCATCGCGGGGATGCGCCGGTGTGCGCCCGCTCCGAGCAGCATCGCAACCGTTGCCGCCAGATTGGGCAACAGCAGGCCAACGGCTTCATTTTCCCTGGTGTGCTTGGCCAACATTCGCCCCAACGCCAGCGCCATCGTCGCCATTTTTCCGTAGCTGTAATTCGGCGCTTTCACGTCTTCCATCAGCGGCGCACTGCGGCCAGCCACAACCATCGCCGCGCCATATGCTTGCCATAAAGTCTGCGGCGCACGCGCTGCAAACAGCATGTGCTGCATCACCCCGCGCATCGCCTCGCCCGCTTTTTTGCGGCGCAACTTGGCGCTGGGTTCAGACGACATAGCGATGTGGGTAGGCGGCAGAATGGTGAGGCTGACGCGCGGCAGCAGGGACTTCTTATGCTGCGCCGACATCCGGCTGAAATACGAACGTTTCAGGCCGTCGATCCGTACCGGAATAATCTCAGCGCCGCTGCGCGCAGCCAGCATGGCCGGGCCGTCATAAACCTTCATCAGCCCGCCGGTATTGGTGATCCGGCCTTCCGGAAAAATCACTACCGGTCGCCCGGCTTCCAGCGTTTTCAATACCGTCTTCATTCCGATGGGACGCATCGGATCAACCGCAACGGTATCTACCAGCATCAATCCGAGCCGGAACCAGCGGTTTTGCATCACGCCGGTATGCACGACGAACACCGGATCGATTGGCAGAAACAGGCCGACGATCAGGCCGTCCAGAAAAGACACATGGTTGGCGACGATCAATTGCCGCCCGCGCCACTGGATTGTTTCGCCGCCCGTCACCTGAACCCTGAACAGGACGCGCAGGATCAGACGCAGAATAAAACGCACAGGCGTTCTCAATATTTTTTTCACTCAGCCCCCAGCCTGCCAATATTCAGGTATTTTTCTTAATGAAAGTGCGAACGGTATCGAGCGTTTTCAGCAGGGTGGCTTTATCGATCCAGAACATCACTTCCTTGCCAACCTTTTCGCTCTGCAGCACGCCTGCGTCGCGCAATACGCGCAGATGATGCGACACCGCCGTGCGCGACAACGGCGACACTGCCACGATCTGCGAAACATTCAGCCGCTCTTTGGGTTCGAACAACAACACAATGCGCTGGCGGTGCTCGTCGCCCAGCGCGGTAAAGACGCGCGCATTGCCACGCCAGGCTTCCGGAATTTCATCCAGGTAATCGGTATTCATAACTACGAGTCTAAATATTTAGTTATGTTTGTCAAGCATCAGGCAGAGGCCAGACAGGCCGATGGTTTTCGGCGCGGCTGAATGTTACATTGAGCCAATCACCTTGCCTTCGACCCATCATGCCCAAACCAAAAACCTGGCTGCGTCTTGTTATCGTCGTGTTGATCGGCGCGGTGCTGGCTTACGCGGGCTGGCGCGCCACCCGCTCGCCGCCGCCCGAAGTTGAACTCGCCACGATTGCACGCGGCACGGTGGAATCTACTGTGGTCAACACACGCGCGGGCACGGTCAAGGCCTGCCGTCGCGCCAAGCTGGCGCCGGTGGCGGGCGGGCAAATCGTCAAGCTGTGGGTGAAGGAAGGCGACCGCGTGAAAGCGGGGCAGCCGCTGCTGGAATTGTGGAGCCGCGACCTCGCCGCGCAGCGCGATCTGGCCACGCGCCAGCTTGCCACCAGCGAGGAACGCCGCCGTGAAGCCTGCATCGTGGCCGACAACTCGCGGCGCGATGCCGAACGCACCGAACAGCTTGCGACACGCGGTTTTGTCAGCCCGCAGAACAGTGAGAACGCCCGTGCCGAATCGCGTGCACGCCAAGCCAACTGCGATGCGCTCGCCGCCGATGTCAAACGCGCGCAGGCGCAAATCCGCATCACCCTGGCCGGGCTGGAGCGCACCACGCTGACCGCGCCGTTTGCCGGCATCGTGGCGCGCGTTACCGGGGAAATCGGCGAATACACCACACCCTCGCCGCCCGGCATTCCCACTCCGCCTGCCGTCGATCTGATCGACGACACCTGTCTCTATGTGAGCGCGCCGATGGACGAAGTCGATGCGCCCAAACTCAAGCCCGGCCAGCCCGCACGCATCAC
>JAYVLR010000231.1:0-2015 GCA_043759395.1 Thiobacillaceae bacterium | reverse complement strand
CAGTCATGTCCCTGAACCAAACTCCACGGATCAAAAACCAGCTGAGAAAAGAGCTGATGTTGATCACTCGCCAACTGAGCGCTTGTAATATTTGCCAGCGTCAGAAAATCTTCCCCTAATTTCTGCTCATCAAGAATCCATGAATTAGTATCAACATACCTGTAAGGGCTTAACTTGTCGAAATCAACGCCGTAATCTCTGACAGAGTTAATAAATCGAAATTTGCCAAAGCAAGAACTGATTTCTCTAACATGTTCTTTGACATCGAAACCATTAACAGTCTCAAAATGTTGAATTTTTGACACGTCGCCGTATTCCACAAGAATTCGTTGTAACGCAGCACTACTAATTAACGTAGACTCCAAGTCACAGGTGTCGGTGTAAACCAAGCACCATAGCGATCTGAGATTGCCTGACAAACGATCAAAGTCAGCATCGGCAATTGCCATAAGCCTGTGGTAGCTATGCTGGTCATATAAATCCAGCAAGCTTAAAAGGTTCGGCTTGCCCCCGCAATGCACAATGCGCACACAACCTGTATCAATTCGAGCTCCCCAAAACCTGCTATCGAAATCGCCCTCAACCGCAAGGAAAATACCGGAAAAACCAGAAGATTTGAGTATTATTTCAGCTCGAAGTATTGCGGGCGTCTTCGAATTTGCTAGGTTGGCTCCCACACTAGCCTCGTGCATTAATTTGAACTTGTGTCGAGAGTTCGACGAGTAAGTCAGACCTGTCACTAATTATGTATGGCGAGTGTGTAGCAATCAATGCATCAAAACCAGCCACCTTTATTACTTCCGAAAGGTCACTTAAAAATCGCTCTTGCCAATTCACGTGCAGAGAGAGCTCAGGCTCATCAATCATCACCAGCGTATTAGCTTTTATTCTAAATAATAGGTCATACATGAGAACAATTTCATGTTGCTCTCCGGATGAGAGTGCTGAGATAGGAAGCTCCTCATCACTCGTAGGAGTTTTTATCGTAAGTCCTCGTTCGCGACTAACAACTATTTCTTTGTTTAGAAATTTAGCGTTGATATTTTTTAACAACAAGTTCACGCGTCCAGCAAGGTCATCTAAGACTGCAAATTTGTCTTTGGTGTCACGCACGTAGACGGCCATCACTGCTTTTCTTGCGTCATCAAGCCCTTCAGCCTGCGCACTGTCAAACGGATATGCCCCAGCTGCGGCCTTGTTGATCAAACCTAAAGACTGATAGGTTAGTTGTTTTTCTTGAATTTCCTTCATACCGAGACTAATTGCTACGTCTTGCATTGTTTCTGAATTTTTTGTCAATAACCGCTGTGGAAACGACTGATCAAGTTGCTGTGATTTTTTGGCATAGTCGGCCAATGTAGTTTCAATTTTTTTCTTCAAATCGTTGGAATACTCCACGACTGTCTCCGTGGATGAGACGGATTTTCTATGTCCATAAAATTGCTCGTCACGAGTATTTTCATTTAGTTTGATTAAGCGTTGCGCTTCTATCAAATGCGCACCATGCGTGCTCTGGAGTTTTTGTAAGAAATCGATACCTGACTTTTTCATCAAACTAGCCAACCGTTCCTCAGGAATACTACTTCCAAATCTACTAACTACGTCATTCGCGTCAAGCACCTCGTCAGTTTGCATATCCATCCATTGGTTTTCTGACATTTGCCTAATTGGAGCGCTTCGTTCAATCATGGCTGCAGCCCTGCGAAGCGATGCTGAATCAAGCTCAATCCGATGAATTTCTCCATCTGCCGACTTGTTGCTTAGAGAAATCAGTGGCTGTTTCTTTTTCTCACGATTCTTGGATGCTTGGTTGATTGCTGTTACTTCGCTTCCATCGCTGAAGAACACACTAAAACTTCTATACGGATACTTAGCCAAATCAAACACGTTTCCAGACAGCATGGCGTAGGTTAGCTTCAACATCACAGTTTTTCCCGCACCGTTAGGTCCGTGAATGATCGTTAGCCGTTCGTCAGTGTGTAAACGAATATCGTGGTTATAGAGACCGAATAGTC
>JAYVLR010000230.1:0-3048 GCA_043759395.1 Thiobacillaceae bacterium | reverse complement strand
CCTTGAAGCTGGTCGCCCAGATGATGGTGGAGGAATAGAGCCATAACCCCACGCCCTGCATAACGGCATCCGCCCTTCATTACACCTCCCCTCCACCGGCATAAACGCGTTTTGCCTTGCTTTTAATATGTACTCGCCATCCGCATGGTGTTTACGCTTTGATCTGACACAGCCAGAAAGGTATCTATTGGATGTCTGTTGCATACCTAACAGATACCTTTTAAAATGCGGTGTCACCCCCTACCCAAGCGAGACCGTCATGTCTAAAGAAGTGCAAATGTCGATCAAGATGGAATCGGAACTGCGCGACCAGTTTATGGCTGTCGCAGCTACCGTGCATCGCCCTGCGGCTCAAATTGTGCGCGACCTCATGCGCCTTTACATCACGAACAGCGAAACGCCCAACGCATTGACTGCGGACACGCTCCGAAAAAGCGACCAGGGTGAAGACGTGTTTTACGCCTCCAGCGCATCTGACCTGTTCAAACAGTTGGGTATTTGATGCGTTCGCCGAGTTACTCCGGCCAATTCAAACGCGACGTAAAATTGGCGGAAAAGCGCGGCAAGGATATAGGCAAGCTGCGCGCAGTTATTGGCCTTCTACTGACCGGACACCCTCTGCCGCGCGAGTTGGGTGATCACCCGCTGAAAGGCGAATGGAAGCCAAAACGTGACTTGCATATCGAACCTGATTGGGTCTTGATTTACTGCGTAAACGGCGAAGCAGTTCGTTTCGAGAGAACCGGTACGCACGCCGATCTGTTCGGCAAATAAAAAAGTCTGCCGATGTGGAATGCCGTCCAGGCAAGCGTTCGCTTTTAATACCATTTAAGATATAATTCACCCATGCTCAAACCAGCAAAAACACTCGTCTGGATCGGGGGTAGCAAAAAAGACTTGATGTCTCTTCCTCTGGATGTGCGTAAGTTCTTCGGTCACGCCCTTGACTTCGCGCAGCGCGGCGATCAACACAACGCGGCAAAGGTGATGAAGGGTTTCGGCGGGGCGGGTATCCTGGAAGTAGTCGAAGATGATATTGGCGGTACATACCGCGCTGTCTATACCGTCAAGTTTGAGGAAGCCGTGTTCGTCCTGCACTGCTTCCAAAAGAAGAGCAAGAGCGGGATCACTACACCGAAAGAAGACCTGGACATCATTCGTGCCAGGCTGAAAATAGCCGAGGTGCTTGCGAAGGAGTTACGACATGAAAAAACGAATCATTGACGGCATTGAAATAGAAGCCAGTTCCGGCAATGTATTTGCCGATCTCGGCCTGCCCGATGCCGACAAACTCAAGATCAAATCCGGCCTGGTGATTGAGATCACCAAGGCCGTACGCAAGCTTGGCCTTACCCAAGACAAGGCAGCTCGCCGCATGGGCATCACACAACCAAAAGTATCGGCCATGCTGCGCGGCGACTTCGCCAACCTGTCAGAACGCAAGCTGATGGACTGCTTGAACCGGCTCGGCTACGACATCGAAATTAAAGTGAAGCCCGCATCTGAACCGCTCGGGCATTTGATGCTCGCTGTTGCTTGAGGCGTATTCCACTGAAATCTACCACTCGTTCCGTTTAAAACCCGCCGCTGTGATCCGCCTGGTTTTTGCCGGATATTTCTGTTCAGAAAATGGCAAGCAAACAATAACCGTCAAGACGGAATAAACACGGCGGGGCTAATGCCGAAAAAACTGCCCAACTTACCCGCGAGCGTTGCGTTAATCTTCCGTTTTCCAGCCAGAATCGCCGACAGATTGCTCTGCGGAATGATGGCTGACAGGTCTTCTTGCTTGAGACTGCGGGCATTCATCAAGAAACGTAGCGCGTCTTTAGGTTCCGCTGCCTCAATGGCATGGTGTGCTTGTTCATAGTTCGAAACCAGATCACCCACCAAATCAAGCAAGCCTGAAAGTGGATGGTTTTCGTCATCCCCCGCAGCATCCAGCAGAGAATTCATCAGCCCCACCGCACGGTCATACTCTGCTTCCGTATGAATGGGGCGCAAATGTGCGATAGCGTCAAAAGTCTGCCAAGGCATGTTCATTACGCTACCTGGCTACACCCAAAAACACCGCAAGACAACGTCCAATTTCAAGCATGGCTCCATCGTTGGCCGAACCAAACACCTGCCGGAGCTTGTCCCGCTTCACGGTCATAGCCTTGTCTACCATCACCTGCGACGGCTTTTGCAATCCATTTTTTTCGTCTGGTTGAATGGTCACGCGAAGCAACGGCGCATGAACCAACGTGCCGGACACAAGCAGAACTGTCACTGTCGCGTGCTCGTTGAACTGGTCGGACTGAATCACCAAAGCGGGTCTTGGCTTGCCAAAATCACCCTGCATGTCGATGGTCACGAAGTCACCTCGATTCACGCCTTCCAGCCTTCCATATCTTCCAGCGCCTCATCCATGAAATCCAACATTTCCACGTCGGCCTTATCAGCCTGAGAGACCAGCATGGACTGGCGGCGACACTCCGCCGCAAAATCTGGCCGCCTCGTATCCGGCACCCAAATTTGAAACGGTCGAAGCCCTGCCATACGCAACGCATCACGCCGCTTCTTAACGCGTTCAGCAACAGGGGTAGTCATGGCAAAACCTCCTCTTTTCGTTTGTTACATGCAGCAATGTAGCATGAAAAACGTTACATGCAACAGCGTCTGACCGATTCCTCAGGGATGCACCTTCGGGTTCAAGAACATGCCCAGAGTGTGGCATTCATCGGAACAGCGCACCCAAAGCGCCAAAGGTCTCCCGCTTGATGCCAATATCTTGCGCCGCACACGCCCGATGTCACCACATTTTGACGTACAAAAAATTCCACTGATCGACGCTTGAGCCTGGGGATGACTCAAGCTAGTCTGCGGCGCATGTGCTGATTAATCGGCACATGCTCAAAAAAACGACTAGCGGAGAATCAACATGGCGCACCTGCAAGCTGTCCGGAATACCCTGCAAGCCCAGCAAAATGACTACAGCCAGCTCACGACGTATTACGACGAGCACAACCAGATTGCCTGGGGCTATATGCATTCGGAACCGCGACC
>JAYVLR010000229.1:0-5255 GCA_043759395.1 Thiobacillaceae bacterium | reverse complement strand
CATGGCAGCACAGAAGCGCGCCAACAAGGCCGCATCTGCTTTATCGGTCTTGTTGCGCGCCAATTCGCTCATGGCAAAGCCTTTGATGCGGGCAGGATTAACAACACTGACAATCCAGCCGAAACTGACTAACGCCAAGGCGGCCTGTTCGCTGTAGGGGCCGGTGGCTTCCATACAAAGATGAGTGCTATTAGTGGCGACACCATGTTCTTGCAACCAGGTATTTAGCAGGGCAAAGCCTGACCGATCATTACTCACCACTTTGGATTTGATCTTGCCGTTTAACAGTACGGCGCAATCAAGCTTGCGTTTGGAAACATCGATCCCAACAAATACTGTTATGACGTGCGTGGCTGTGTTCATCGTTTTAACCTTCCTCGTATGCAGGCTCTGGCACAGATGTGCTGGCCTAAGTTACCGTTCGGTTTGCGAGAAACGAGAAATGAGCCGGGGCACCTATCTGACCCACAGGCTTGACCCCGCAAGGGGCTGGCCTAAGGTCTAGCCGATGTCTCCCGTCTCAGCCTGCTCGGTCACTCCTGGAAGTTTACTCCCAGGGCTTTCAAGGTCGGCAGGGGAAGGATACGAGTGTCCTCGTTTGGCATTGCACAAACGGTTCCCGAAGCCAGCACCTACGCCATGATGCTGGCCGGTTTGGGTTTGGTCGGTGGCATGGTGGCACGGCGGCGCAAGCAGGTCGGCTAAAGCGCAGGTCGAGGGTCGGTAACAACAAGGGCTGCAGTTGCAGCCCTTGTTGTTTGCGGGTTCAGGATGCTTTCGTCTGTTGGTCGAACGTCGTTGACGCTGCCGATCCAGAATCCGATACAGAAATTTGTGTTTTATATTGGTTTCAATATAATCAGAGTTCATGGCGAATCCACTCGCACTCAAACCACTGAAATTCCTTGGCAGCAGTCAGGACGATTTGCGTGCGATGCCCGAAGCGGTGCGTCATACGGTGGGTGTGGAGTTGATGGTGGTGCAGTTTGGCGGCGTACCCAGCGATTTCAAGCCCCTGCCCACGGTGGGCGATGGCGCGTATGAGGTGCGGGTGCGCGATGCGGCGGGGGCGTTTCGAGTGGTGTATGTCGCCAAGTTCGCTGCTGCGGTGTATGTGCTGCACGCTTTCCAGAAAAAGACGCAAAAAACTGCCAAGGCCGATATTGACCTGGCTGCGCGCCGCTACAAACTGATAGGAGTCTGAATCATGCGCACACTGAAACATCCTGAAGGGCAGAAGGGCACGGGCAAAAAAAACGATCCACGTTTTGACGATGTCAGGGTGACGGACAGCAGCGGCAATGTATTTGTCGATCTGGGGTTCGATCCTGCCGAGGCGCGGGTGATGGCGCTGCGGGTGGAGCTGATGGTGAGCCTGCGCGAACGGCTGCAAGCCGACGGCCTGACGCAGCGCGAGGCTGCAAGA
Source organism: Thiobacillaceae bacterium (assembly GCA_043759395.1). Classification (GTDB taxonomy): domain Bacteria; phylum Pseudomonadota; class Gammaproteobacteria; order Burkholderiales; family Thiobacillaceae; genus Thiobacillus. The sequence continues at coordinate 3,829 of JAYVLR010000229.1, read as the reverse complement.
ATGCTTGGGGTGACGCAACCGCGCGTGTCATCCCTGTTGCGCGGAAGCTGGCGCGATTTCAGTATGGACATGTTGCTGACGCTGGCCGAGCGTGCCGGGATGCACCCGCAACTGCGGCTGGGATGACCTTGCTGTTTGCGGCTTTATTCTATTTCCAGATAGAAAATCTCTTTGTCGGCTTCGCCTACCCCTTGCGGGTGCATTGCGTCGTATGGTGAGCACATTCGGCGGATTACGCTGCGCTAATCCTACGAAGTCTGTTTCTGGTTCACCCACCAGTAGAGGGCATGGGTGTCGAGCAGGAGCATCAGCCCAGCCCGCGTAGGCTGGGCTGACAAGACCAACAAGTAGAGCCACGTTGGGCTTCATTTCATTCAGCCCATTTACGCAGGTTGGCTATCTTGCAGTCAGCCGTGTATCGATCTAGAATTCGTTAAACAATTTACGGGTGGATGCCATGAACACATTAACGCTGTCGCCAAAATTCCAGGTCGTTATCCCCAAGCACATCCGCGAGGCCATGAATCTGCAAGCGGGGATGCCGATGCAGGTTGTGCAGTATGGCGACCGTATCGAGTTTATCCCGGTCAAGCCCATGAAGGCGGCGCGGGGCATGCTCAAGGGAATGGATACCCGTTTTGAGCGCGAGGATGACCGTGGATGAATGTTGTGGATACTTCGGGCTGGCTGGAATATTTTGTAGGCAGTCCGGCGGCGCGCCACTTTGCAGCTGCGATTGAGAATACGGATGAACTGTTGGTGCCCAGCATCGTGCTCTACGAAGTGTTCAAAAAAATCACCTTGGCATTCGACGAAAATAAGGCTTTTGCCGCTGTAGCCCAACTCAAACAAGGGCGGCTGGTGGACGTGGACGAAGCCGTGGCGCTGTATGCGGGCAAAGTCAGCATCGAGAAAAAACTGCCTATGGCTGATGCGTTGATTTACGCCATAAGCTTACTCAACCATGCCACGCTTTATACGCAGGATGCCCATTTCAAAGGACTACCCCAAGTGCGGTATTACGCGAAAGCTACAGCAGCACGGTAGGGTGCAATCGTTATTGCACCGAATGGAAATCTCCGGTGCAATGCACTTCGCTTATTGACACCCTACATTTCGCCTTACGGGATAGCTTATTCCGCCCGCAACGCTTCCACCGGATTCAGCCGCGCCGCGCGCATCGCAGGCACCACCCCGGCCGCCAGTCCGATCAGCATCGACACGACTAACGCACCGAGGGCGTAATCCCATGGCGTGTTGACCGGCAGGCCGCTCACGGTGATTTTCAATAGCCAGGCAACGCCCGCGCCAACCGCCAGTCCGCCGAGTCCGCCGAGGGTCGAGAGCACGGTCGATTCCATTAAAAACAGGGTTCGGATTTGTGCCCGCGTGGTGCCCAGCGCGGTGAGCAGGCCGATTTCGGCGACGCGCTCGGCTACTGCGATGTGCATCAGCGTGACCATGCCGACTGCGCCCACCAGCAGCGAAATGCCGCCGAGCGCGGCGACGGCAAAGGTCAGCACATCGAGCACAGTGGTCAGCGTGTCCAGCATCTGCTGCTGCGGCGTGAGGGTGAAATCCTCGCGGCCATGGCGCGCAATCAAAATGCGTTTGGCATCGGCGACCACCGCCTTGAGCGGCGAACCGGGCCGGTAGGCGATGTGGACTTCCATCACGCCTTCGCGATTGAACACTTCCAGCGCGCGTGCGGTTGGAATGTAGACGGTGTCGTCGAGGTCGAATCCCAGCACCTGACCCTTGGGCGCCATCACGCCGACCACGCGAAAACGTGACGTCCCGACTTGCAGCGTCGCGCCCAACGGATTGGCGCTGCCAAATAATTCATTGCGCACTTTTGCGCCCAGCACCGCATAGGCGCGCGGGTTGCGCGGATCGTCGGCGGGCAGGAACTGGCCGACCGCGACGTGCATGTTGAAAGCGTGCGAAAAGTCCGGCCCTTCGCCATACACCGTCACCCGCCGACTGCGACCGTGGGCGCGGATTTCCGCATTGCCCATCACCCCGGCATTGGTGTATTGCGCGTAACGCGAGGTCTTCAGCGCCAGCGCGTCTTCAATCGTCAACAGCCGCGCGCTGCCGATGGCGCCGACCGAAGCACCGTGGGTGCTGGTTTTGCCCGGGCTGATGTTGATGATATTGGTGCCGAACTGGGTGAACTCGGACAGCACAAACCGGTGAATGCCGTCGCCGATGGAAGTGAGCAGGATGACTGCGGCGATCCCCACGGCGATGCCCGTAGCGGACAAAAAAGTGCGTAGCCGATGCGCGGTGAGTGCGTGCAGAGCGAAGCGCAGGGTGTCGGCGAGGGTCATTTTCCGCTCAAGGCAAGCACGGGATCGAGCCTCGCCGCGCGCGCGGCGGGCAGCAGGCTGGCGAGGATGCCGGTGATGATGGCGGTGGCCACACCCGCCACGCTGGCCCAGGCTGGCGGCCAGGCGGGGAGCACCGGATAGGCGAGGCGGATCATCCAGGCGCCGAAGTGTCCCAGCGCGTAGCCGACGGTGCCGCCCGCCAGCGACAGCCACAGCGCTTCGGCAAAGAACAGGCGGCGGATATCGGATGAGGGTGCGCCGAGGGCTTTCAACAGGCCGATTTCCGAAGTGCGCTGCGCCACCGCCACCAGCATCACGTTCATCACCAGTATCCCCGCCACCGCCAGGCTGATCACGGCAATGCCCGCCACCCCCAGCGTCAGCGCGCGCAGGATGCGGTCGAAGGTGGCGAGCACTGCATCCTGGGTGATGACGGTCACGTCGTCCTCGCCGTCGTGGCGCAGCTTCAACACATGGCGGATCGCGGCCTTGGCCGGTTCGATGTCACTGCGGCTGCGCGCCTCGACCAGGATGCGGAACAGCGAGGACGTGTTGAACAGCGTCTGGGCGTAGTCGATCGGGATGATGGCGATTTCGTCTGAGTTGAAGCCCATTGATTCGCCCTGGCTGGCCAGTACGCCCGACACCAGAAAGCGGCTGTCGCCCAGCCGGAGGCGCTGACCGATCACTTTGCCGTCGGGGAAAAATTCGCGCGCAATCTGGCTGCCCAGCACGATCTGCGCACTGCGTTCCGAGCCGTGTGCGAGAAAGCTGCCCTGCGACAACGCCATATGCCGGATCGGCAGCAGCTCGGCCGTGCTGCCGAGAACAGTCACCTCGCGCAAGCGCCCGCCGGACGTGAGTTCTGCCACTCCCACATTGAGCGGCGCCAAACGCTGCACTTGAGTTAGACGACCGACCACGCGGGCATCTTCCAGTGTCAGATCGCGCGGCGTTTGCCCGAGCGCCGCACCGGGAAAGCCGCCAGCGGTTTCGGCGCGACCGGGCAATACGATAATCAGATTGGTGCCGAGCGAGGAAAATTGCCCCACCACATAGCGCCGCGCGCCGTCGCCCAGCGCGGTCAGCACCACCACCGCCGCCACCCCCAGCGCCATCGCCAGCACGATGAGCAGGGAACGGGTGCGGTAGCTCACCACGGTGGTGAACGAGAGAGTGAGCGTATCGCGCAGCTTCATATCGGGCCGTTACGCCTTGCCTTCATTTGTCTTCTTCGGACGAGCAAGCTTGCGTTTAGCTGGCGGCGTGGCGGCATCGGCATTTTTCAGCGCTGCCGCGACGGGTGGTGCCAGATAATTTTCTTTGCTTACGACCGGCTTGCCGCTCTTGGCTTCCAGCGCACGGCGCGCATCGCCTGCAATGGTGCCGCCTTCCTTGGCTGCCGTGCGGTTATTGGTAAAGCCTTTGGCATCCTTGCGCCGGGCAATTTCCGTCGTGCCCGCCTCGCCCAGCATGGTAAAGATCAACTCCAGGTC
>JAYVLR010000228.1:0-10177 GCA_043759395.1 Thiobacillaceae bacterium | reverse complement strand
ATGTCGGCGCTGCGCTGATACAACTGGCAGCTCAACTTGCCGTCGGCGACATAGAACTGGAAGAAGGCGTGGCACGGCGCCAGCGCCATCTTGTCGAGGTCGGCGACGTTCCACGCCGAGACGATGATGCGGCGCGAATCGGGGTTGGTTTTGAGGGTGTTCACCACTTCGCTGATCTGGTCGATAGTGCCGCCATCCGGCTTCGGCCAGCTACGCCACTGATGGCCGTACACCGGGCCGAGGTTGCCGTTTTCATCGGCCCATTCGTCCCAGATGCTGACGCCGTTTTCCTTGAGATATTTGATGTTGGTGTCGCCCTGCAAAAACCACAGCAGTTCATGGAGGATGGAGCGCAAGTGGCATTTTTTGGTAGTGACGAGCGGAAAGCCTGCGGCCAGGTTGTAACGCATTTGCCAGCCGAATACGGACAGGGTGCCGGTGCCGGTGCGGTCGTTTTTTTGGGTGCCGTGTTCGAGCACATGGCGCATCAAATCGAGATAGGGTTTCATGGAGGTGAGGGAGCAGCAAGCGTGGTATCGGGAACAGCACCAATATTATCGCCGTTTTGCGCGGCGACGAAGAATGACTCCAGATGCACCGCCGTTGAAGTGCCGTAGATGTCCCAGAAAGCGATTTCAAAATCCTGGTTGTCCTGCACCGCCAGCACTAGTTCGCGAAAACGCGCTTCGTCCTGGCGACGGAGCCAGCCCACCAGCAACATGGATTGCCGGTAAAACTCGTAAATCGTGAGCTTGAATGCCGGTGCGCGATGACGCATATCCGGCGTGTCGCGCTGGGTCAGATCCACCCGGCGTCCTTCGCGAATCGCAGCGGCGGCCTGCGCATCGGTGATGTATTCGGCACCGCCACCGCTGGCCGTCAGCGAGGCCCAGCCTTCGTGAAACCAGACCGGCAGGGTGGCGTGGTAATGGCCGATTCGCTGACCGAGATGGAGATGCGAAAGTTCGTGGATGAGCAACGGCTCAAGCCGGTCGTGTTCACGGCCATTGAGGTTGGGCGACAGGATCAAACGGTTATCCGGCACGACCGCTGCCGAGAGCCTGGGTGTCGCCACATAGCGTTTGAAGCAGGCATCGGTGCCGCATACAAACACGTGAGGGGATCGATAAAACGGCAGATAGTGCGCGGCCTCGACCTTGGCAACGGCCTCCGGCAAAATCTGCGCGACGCGCCCGGCGTAGGCTTCAAATCCCGGTTCGAACTCAATGCGTGGATCAGCCGCAACCAGGACAAAACCGTCTAAGGGATTCATCGCGCGGGGTGCGCCGACGGTTGATGCACAACCCGCCAGACCCAGCACCAGAAATACCATCCAGCCACGCATCATGCTGCGATGCTTTGCCAGTGTCCATCGACCAGACCTTCCAGCGGCTGATACTGTTTTTTGTAGGCCATCTTGCGGGTCGCAGCGATCCAGTACCCCAGATACACATAGGGCAGTTCGAGCCGCCGCGCGAGGTCGATCTGCCACAACACGCCATAGCTGCCGAGGCTGTCTTTCTCGCGTTCTGGATCAAAAAAAGTGTAGACCGCAGACAGGCCGTCTTCGGTCTGGTCAATCACGCTGACCATGACCAGCTCGCCGCCCTCGCGAAACTCGACCAGCACGCTGTTGACGTTGGACGACAGCAAAAACTGCGTGTACTGCTCCGAGCCGTCCTGATCCATGCCGCCGCCCGCATGGCGGCTGGCCTGGTATTTCCGGTACAGGGCAAAGTGCTCGTCGCAATAAGTCAGCGCCAAAAAGCGCGCTTCGAGATGGCTGTTGCGCGTCAGACAACGGCGCTGGCTGCGGCTGGGCGCAAAGCCAGCAACCCGCACCCGTGCCGGAATGCACTCGCGACAGGTTTCGCACGAAGGCCGATAAGTGAACTGCCCGCTGCGGCGAAACCCGGCGCGAATCAGCTGGCTATACACCTCGCTGTTGATAAAGTGGGCGGGGGTGGCAACCTGCGAACGCGCCTGCCGGTCGGGCAAATAGCTGCACGTGTAACGGGCGGTCAGATAAAACTGGACGCGCTGGAACGGGGGCTCAGTCGGATACATCAGTCAGGTTCATCAGTCGGGTACATCAAAGCGCCAGGGCGAAGGAACGTCGCCCAAGTCTATCAAGGCTGCCAGCTTTGTACAGAACTCGCTGCGCGGGATCGGGCACGCGCCCATGCTGGCCAGATGCGTGGTTTCCATCTGGCAATCGATCATCCCGAAATCCCAGCGCTGCAACTGTCGGCACAACGCCACCAGCGCCACTTTCGATGCGTCCGGCACACGGCTGAACATCGACTCGCCGTAAAACATCCGCCCAATTGCCACCCCATATAAACCGCCGACCAGCGCGCCGTCCTGCCAGGTTTCGATCGAATGGGCAACACCCAGGCGGTGCAGGTGCGTGTAGGCCGTGACGATTTCCGGCGAAATCCAGGTGCCGTTCGCGCCGCCCTGCGCGTCGAAGCTGCGCGGCGCAGCACACGCCAGCATGGTCTGCTGGAACGCGGTATCGATGCGAATTTCGAAACCGCCGTTACGCATCCGTTTAGCCAGCGAACGCGTCACCCGAAGCTCGCCCGGAATCAACACCATGCGCGGATCGGGACTCCACCACAAAATCGGCTCGCCCGGACTGAACCAGGGAAAAATGCCGTGCCGGTACGCTTCCAGCAGCCGCGCCGCCGTCAGGTCGCCGCCCATCGCCAGCAAACCATTCGGTTCCGCCAAGGCGTGCTCCACTGGCGGAAAAAACGGGACATCATGCTGCGCGTGTTTCATGCTGCCCTTGGTCACTTCGCTTCAACGTAGCCACCATCATGTTCTTCCCGATTTGAGTTTCGCTTATGCCGGCATACCTACGGCGCACTACGCCTTGGGTATATGAGCCGTATGCGCGTTGCAGAGCACCACCCCCACCCGCCGAATGTGATCGACCAGCGCCGGATTATCCAATGCGTAGAAGCCATGCAGGTTGGGCTGCAAAGCCCAACATCTTTGGCGGTTACCCGCCAAAGTACGTGGATGCGCTGGCTTTCCCGGTGCCGTTAACAAATAAGCATATGGCACCGATGCCACTAAGCCAAGTATCAGTATCCACTGAAGTACGGTAGACATGTCGCCCCCAAAATTCACGCCGCCAGTTTGTGCAGCCGCTCCGCCACCCCCCCCGGAACAGCGACCTGGCAAAAAATGCTTTCGGGTAAAGGTAGTCCTCACCCGATTCGTCGATGATCCGAAGCATCCCTTTGGATTCAGCTTGCGGATTATCCAGCCACTCGTAGAGCTTGCGCGGCTCCAGCGAGGCCGGGTAGCCCTCGTTTAAAAGACAGACGACAAAACGATTTTCGCTCATGGCAACCTCTTGATTTTGTGTTCGACCTTGCCGATTCCATGCGCCTCGTACCAGTGTATTTCAGCGCGGACGGTTTCACCATCAAAGCGAATGTCGGCCAAGCCTTTCTTTTTCTTCCAATTGCCTTTGCCGTAAATCTTGTCGAGGCGAGGGCGCTCGCGAATGCTGAACCTTCGGCGATGGTTTCGACCGCCGTGATTGCGCCGACGATTTCAAACATGGCCGGCTGAAACCTTACGCCGTCCCGCCCACCGTCAACCCATCAATTCGCAACGTCGGCTGCCCCACCCCGACCGGCACGCTCTGCCCTTCCTTGCCGCACGTCCCCACGCCGGAATCCATTTCCATATCGTTGCCGATCATGGAGACGCGCGTCAGCACTTCGGGGCCGTTGCCGATGAGGGTGGCACCTTTGACCGGATAGGTGATCTTGCCGTCCTCGATCATGTAGGCCTCGGCGGCGGAGAAGACGAATTTGCCGCTGGTGATGTCCACTTGCCCGCCGCCGAAGTTGACGGCGTAGAGACCGTTTTTCACCGAGGCGATGATCTCTGCCGGGTTCTTGTCGCCGTTGAGCATGAGGGTGTTGGTCATGCGCGGCATAGTGAGATGCGCATAGGATTCGCGCCGGGCGTTGCCGGTGATCGGCATGCCCATCAGGCGCGCGTTCATCATGTCCTGCATGTAGCCGGTGAGGATGCCGTCTTCGATCAGGGTGGTGCGCTGGGTGGGGTTGCCTTCGTCGTCAACGTTGAGTGAGCCGCGACGCAGCGGGATGGTGCCGTCGTCAATCACCGTCACGCCGGGCGCGGCGACACGCTCGCCGATGCGACCGGAAAAAGCCGATGCGCCTTTGCGGTTGAAGTCGCCTTCGAGACCGTGGCCGATGGCTTCGTGCAGCAGGATGCCGGGCCAGCCCGAGCCAAGCACAACCGTCATACTGCCGGCTGGCGCGGGACGGGCATCGAGGTTGACGGTGGCTTGATGTACCGCCTGACGCGCATACACATCCAGAATGTCGTCGCTGAAATAGCTGTAATCAAACCGCCCGCCGCCGCCGCCCGAGCCCTGTTCGCGCCGCCCATCCTGTTCGACGATGACTTGCAGCGACAGTCGCACCAGCGGGCGCACGTCGGCGGCCAGGTGGCCGTCGGAGCGGGCGATGAAGATCACTTCGTATTCGGAGGCGAGGCTGGCCATAACCTGAATGACGCGCGTATCCATCGCGCGCGCTTTACGTTCCAGGCGTTCAAGCAGCGCCACTTTGTCGGCATCAGCCAGGCTCGCCAGCGGATCAACCGCTTGATACAACTGGCGGCCTGCGCCGCGTTGCACCATGGCGGCGGTACGCGACTGTCCGGCGCGGGCAATGGCGCGCGTGGCATCGGCGGCGGCGGTCAGCGCATCAAGGCTGATGTCGTCGGAATACGCAAACGCGGTTTTTTCGCCCGAGATGGCGCGCACGCCCACGCCCTGGTCGATGTTGAAGCTGCCAGATTTGACCTGGCCTTCTTCCAGGCTCCAGCCCTCGGAACGCGAATACTGAAAATACAAATCGGCGTAATCCACTTCGTGCGTCAGCAAGCGGCCAAACACCGGCGCGAGACGCTCGGCGTCAAGGCCGTTGGGCAGCAGCAGGGTGGCTTCTGCCGACTTGAACGCCTGTTCGGCTGTCTGCAGCGGGATCACTGAATCAATCGGGTTCATGGGTGTTCCTTTAGGGTTTTTTTGGCGGTCGCATCGCGTTGCTGGGTGGTGCGCCGTTCCAGCACTTCGATGTCGACCTTGTCGCCGCGAATCCGGCGATGTTTTAGCGCGGGCAGGCTTTTACGCAGGCTGGCCTGATACGCCGGGTTGACGTTGGCAATCACCACGCCCGAGCCGCGCGGCAGGCGGTCGAGCACCACGCCCCAGGGATCGACGATCATGCTGTCGCCGTGCGTTTCGCGACCCGACAAGTGATAGCCGCCCTGCGCGGGCGCAATAACGTAGGCCAGATTTTCAATTGCGCGCGCACGGATCAGTGTTTCGAAATGAGCACGCCCGGTGGTGGCGGTGAAAGCCGAAGGCACCACGATAATGTCCACGTCAGGCATGGCGCGGTACAGCTCGGGAAAGCGCAGGTCATAACAAATGGACAAGCCAATGCGACCGAACGGGCTGTTGATGACGACCACTTTGTCACCGGCTTCGATGGTCTTGGTTTCCTGATAGTGCTCGGTGCCCAGATCCAGCCCGAACAGATGAATCTTGTCGTAACGCGCCACCTGCTTGCCGCGCTCGTCAAACACCAGACACGCATTGCGCACCTTGTTTGCGACGCTGGCCTCAAGCGGGATTGAGCCGCCGATCAGCCATATCTGATGTTTTTTTGCCATGCGCGCCAGAAAGCGCTGCATCGGACCCGTGCCTTCCTGTTCGCGCACCGCGACGATGTCGGTTTCCTTGATGCCCATGATCGGGAAAAACTCGGGCAGTGCAACGAGCTTTGCGCCCGCCCCCACCGCCAGCTCAATCAACTGTTCGGCCTCGGCCAGATTGGCGGCCACGTTGGAGCCTGACGCCATCTGAATCGCCGCCACGCGCACCGCACCAGCCTGCGCCGCCGCCTTTTTGACCTGCGCGCCTTTTGACTTTGCTACACTGATCCTGCCGGGTTTTTTAATCGTTGTTGTCATCCGTCGCTATCCTCCGTCACTCTCTTTTGATCCGTCCTGTTTTTTGGGTTTACTCAGTTTACTGACATCGGGTTCGCGCCACGGCCCCGTCACAATATATTCCTGGCTGGTCGCTTCTTCAAAAGGATCGCGCAAGAGTTTCTGCGCGGCCAGCACACCCAGCCCGGCAATCGGGCCGCCGATCAGCGCACCCGCAACCGCCACGCCTTCAGACAGTTTGGGACTCACCTTGACACGGAGTTGCACCGTTTCGTCGGTCAGTCTGGCCAGTCCCGACATCGCGACTTTTGCCGCCGGACCTTTCATCCTGAAATCGTCGCTATACACCACGCCGCGCGCCACACGCATCGTAGCGGAAATCTCGTCGAAGGCGAATCCGTCGTTAAAGATGTCGCGGAAATCAAACGACAAACGGCGCGGCAGCGATTGCAAACTCAACACCCCCAGCAGCTTGGCCGCACCCGGATCCACTTTGAGAAACTGCCCGTTTTTGGCTTTGAAGTTGAGCGTGCCCGCCAAGGTTCGAAAGCCAAAATCGGCGGGCGTTCCCTCCCAGGTCACATCGCCGGTAATGTCCGCCGCGCCGCGTTTGACCGCGTCCTTGAAACCAAAGCGGCTCAGCATCTTGCCCGCGTCGATCACATCAACCTGCAGGGTCGCGCGGGTTTCGCCCTTGCCCACATCGCGCCACAGCCCGCTCATGCGCACCACACTATCGGCATGGCTCAGTTGCAGATTATCGATCACCAGACCTTGGGGTGCGCCGTGCGCCAACGCTTCCAGACGCCCCATTGCGCGATCTTCCAGGCGAAAATCCTCGACCGTCAAATCCAGCACCGGGATATCAATGGCTTTCATATTGACACCTTCCTCGTCGGACGACGGGCCGACGCTTGCCGGGCTTTCCGCAGGAATCGTGAGTTGCTTGAACTGCGCCGACACGCGCGCCGAACTGGCGCTGGCCAAATGCTCGGCAGGACGATAGGTCAGCATCCCGCTCATGTCGCGTCCGCTCACCGCCATACGCAACAAACCGCCACGGGTACGCCCCTGCACGCGTACATCGGGAAAGCGCCGCCCCATCAAATCGAGCGTGCCAAAACTCAGGTCGATGAATGAAATCGGCAAGCCAGCCTCGTCATTATTGCCCGGCAGCAAATTCAGCCAGTCCGACAGATCGAGGCCGCGCCCGCTGCCCGCCAGCCGCAGACCCGGCTCTTGCGGCAGCTTGGCCGCGCCGCCAAAGCGAATTTCGCCACGGCTGATGCGATTGTCGGCCGTGGTTTGCCAGATCGCGCCGAGTGTACGTCCCAGCTGAACCTCAAGCAGCTGTTCATTACCCGCCTGCGGCTGGCGCGTGACGATCAGCGGCAGCGCTTGTGCGGTCGGCTTGTTCAATGGCGCGGGCAGGCGCGATTCCATCCCCACCAGATCAGACTCAATCCGCACCTGCGTATTCGCGCCATCCAGCACGACCTGGCTATGCCAGTTGGCCTCACCTGACAGCCGTGCGCTCCAGGTCTTGCCCAGCCAGGGCGCGAGACCCGCCGAGCTCGCGCGGCCATTGGCCTGGATCACGGCGTGTCCATCGCGCGTCGAGGTATTGATCGCGATCGGACCACCGAGAAACTGCGCGTTCAAACCTTGTGAGACCAGGGACTCGTGGGTGAAAACCATATCGCCACGGACTTGGTCGAGTCGCGGCAAACCCGCCGGAAACAGCGTGTTACCGCGAAAACTCAAACGCCCGCCGAGCGTGGTCGCACTCGAATGACGCAGCGGGATTTTCAGGTTAAGCGCCAGCGCCATATTGCCGTTTCCGTCCATACCGTCGGTCAATCCGGTCAGTATTTCGCCGACCGGGCTGAAGTTTGAAAACCGGATAAAGTCCTGCGCCAAACCCGTTGCCTGGCCGCTGATTTCAAGCACTTCTTCGGCTACCAACAAATCGGGGATGACCGCTTTGACCGGATCCAGCTGGGCGTTGAATATCCGTGCCTTCTCCGAATTCACCTCCATGCGCTTGCCGTGAAACAGCACCCGCGCATCGATCCCTTCAATCCGCGGCCAGCCTTCAACATAATCGATCACCGCACCACGGGCTTTGATCGCCACTTTGAACACGCCCCCCTGGTCGTTGTGGAAAGGAAAACGATCAAGATCGCCAACCAGTGTGAGCTGGATATCGTCAGACGTGCCCGCAACCAGGGCGCGTTTAACCCAGGCCACTGTTTGCTCGCTCAACACTTTGGGCAAATAGCGATACACCGCTGTGCCATTGCCCCGGTTCAGGCGGGCGGAGAGATCAACGATGCCCGCATGACCGCTCACTGATTCGTAGCTGCCGTGTCCCGAGCCTGCCGCGTCGGCATTGGCAAAGTCAAGCTGCGCGATGGTGAACAAGGTACCGTGCGCGCGCTTCTTCCAGCCACCGCGCGCGCGCAGGCTGTCGAGCGGTAATTTAGGGTCACGGAGCACCATCGGCAAATCCAGCAGCACGGACGTGCCCTGTAACTCGATCACGCCGGCCTGTTCATCGCCACGCACGCTGCCCGACACATTGGAGATGCCGGGACGCGAACCGCTGGCCGCAAGGCGCAAACCGGTAAAGCGCGTGGTCACATCAAACCCGGCATCGCCTGGGCGCGCGCCTTGCCAGCGCAATTGCAATTCATCGATACGCCCGCCCGGCTGCATATCCTGTACGCTCTGGCGCAGCGCCGGTGTGATGGGCAGGCTGGGTAACAGCCTGTATAACGCAGCCAGACTCAGGTTTTTTGCGGCCAGTTCGCGTGTCGTACCGTCCCAGTCTGCACTCGCATCAAAGGCCGGTAGCACCGTCCCGTCCTGCAAACTCAGGCTTAAACCATTAATATCGACACGCTGTTTTTTTCCGTGCAGTTTCCAGCCCCAACTACCCTGCACATGGGCAGCATTCAGTGGCGGCAAAGCTGCGCCCAGCGTGGTTGAAACATCACGCGCATTCAAACCGACCGACACGCCGCTCAATGCGCCCCGCTCCAGTTCCAGCAGCACGTTGGCCGCGCCCCAGCCACGCGCGAGCGGGTAAGGCAAATCAACCCAGCTTGCCAGCAGCGGCAACGCCACCCCGCCGAGACTGCCGCGAAGGGTGCCCGACCAGGCTTTGTGGTCGCTCAGACTGCGCCCGTTCAAATCGGCAGTGAGCGTGAACGGCATCGCCAGAGAAGACGGCGGCGTTGCACGCAATTGCAGTTGGTGATGATGAAAGTGGTTCTTCAGCGTGCAATCCAGGTTACGCAGAATCAGCATCGGCGCATCGCGCACTTCGTCCCGCCACGCCAGCGTCGCGCGGCTGACATGCACCTCGCCCTGCTTGAGAAGCCAGTCTGAAAACGTGCTGTCTGCTGCGTCCGGATTGATCGCAAGGCCGCCCACGTAATAGTAGCCGTCGCGCGCCCGCCGGATCGCCAGCACCGGACCGGTCAGCGCCAAGCGGGAAAACCGTGGCTCCAGAAAAAGCAGCGAGCGCCAGGCAAAACTGGCATCGAGTTGTTCAAGATACAGCGCAGGGCGCTGGTGCTGATCGTACAGGCGCACGCCGCGCAGGGTGATTTCCGGGCGAGCCTGCTGCCACTTTCCCGCTACCGCTTCGAGCGTCACACGCTGCCCCAACGCGCGCGACATCAACCCCGCCAGGGGTTCGCGATAGCTCGCTATGTCAGGTAACAGCCAAAAGTAGACGGCGGCGGCAATAGAGACAAACAGCACTGCGCCCGCACCTGCCAGCCAGGCCAGCCAGCGTGCCGCCCGGCGCGGGAACCGGAAAGTGGGAAAAACAAATTTCATGCGGGCGAAGGTTTCAAGCGAGCCGTCTTTGTGTGGGTATCCGCAGGACGGTGAACTCCGCCCGGCGGTAGTGCTTCAGTCATTTATTGAGACGGCCACACGGAAATCTGACAGGACGACCGTAGCGGACGAACCACCGCTCAAGCTGGAAACCGTTTAATGGCCGGATCAATGCTCCAGCACCTGCACCCGGCTCACAAAATGATTCGTTTCGCCATAACAGGTCGCCGGGATACCGCGATGCTCTTCGTAATGCAGCGCCAGGCGTTTACCCAGCACCGCGTTGATTTGCGCGGCAACGGCAGGATCG
>JAYVLR010000227.1:0-4455 GCA_043759395.1 Thiobacillaceae bacterium | reverse complement strand
ATCTGATGCGCAGCCGCGCGATTCTGATGGGCCGCGTCGTCATCAGTTCGTGCGACGACAAGGTGAGCAACGACGACAAGGGTCTGGCGCAAGCGCGCGTCGTGCTGGAAGATGGCACGGCGGTCCTCACTGACGAGCATGGCCGCTGGCACGCCGACAACATCCGCCCCGGCACCCACGTCGTCCAGCTCGATCTGGATTCGTTGCCGCCCGATTATGAAATTCTGCAATGCGAGAAAAACAGCCGCTTCGCTGGCCGCGCCTATTCGCAGTTTGTGAACCTGCGCGGCGGCAGCCTGTGGCGCGCCGATTTCCATGTGCAAAAGAAAATTGCGCCCGTCGCCAATCTGACACAGAAACTAAGCGCACTCCATACTGGCGAGCGGGTCGCGGCAACGCTCACGCTGACTGGCGATGCCGCAGTCAACAGCGTGTCGTCAAGCTTGATGCTGCCGCCGAACGCCAAACTGGTTGACGGCAGCGCCCGCCTGGACGGCGAACCTGCCACGCAACTGGAATCGGTCGACGGCGTGGCGATCCTGCGCTTGGGGCAACAGACTGGCGCATGGAAACATATGCTGACATTTGAACTCGATGCTGCGCCCGCTGATGCCAGACTGGTAGCGATGACGCGCTTTGTCCCGCCCGGCCAGCAAGGCATCAACCTGCCGAAAGTGGAAGCCGCCTGGGATCAGGCTGCCACCGAAACCAGCGCTGTCATCCCGCCCGCCGCCCTGCACAGAGAAACGCTTGATGCGCCAGGCACGATGGATCGCGGCCAGCGTACGCGCGCGACGAAACAGGATGCCGTGCCGCAAGTCCCCGGCAGCGACGACCGCACGCAACTGGTCGAACACCTGCCGTATGACGCGGACTGGCTCGCCGCTGCCCAACCCGGGGTCGAATGGCTGCATCCGCAAACCGGTTTCCAGCCAGCATTGCCCGCGATCAAGCTGGCAGTGAAACACGCGCCCGGCCAACGCGTGGAACTGTCTCTCAACGGCGCGCCCGTTGACCCCTTGAGTTACGACGGCATGGAACAAAACGCTGCGCACAGCGTGGGGCTCTCGACCTGGCGCGGTGTCAGCCTGAAGGAAGGCGACAACACGTTTGGATTGGTCGTGCGTGATGCCAGCGGCGCCGAAGTGCTGCGCGAAACCCGCCACATTCACTATTCCTTCGGCCCCGATCGGGTCGAGTTTGTCAGCCAGCATTCCCGGTTACTGGCCGACGGCAAAACCCGTCCGGTGATCGCGGTGCGTTTTCTGGACAAAGATGGCCAACCGGTGCGGCGCGGCATCAACGGCGAATTCCAGTTGAATGCGCCCTACCAGTCGTCCAACCAGCTTGAAGCACTTCAGCGTGATCCGCTGGCGGGCAAGATCGACAACCGCCCGCGCTATGAAATTGGTCGCGACGGCATCGCCCTGATCGAACTCGCTCCCACCACCCAGTCGGGCGAAGCAGTGCTGAACTTCGACTTCGCCACGCAATCCGATAACCGTGGCGAGCGCAAAAATGAAATCCGCGCCTGGCTCGAACCGGGACAGCGCGACTGGATTCTGGTTGGTTTTGCCGCAGGCACGATTGGCCACAAAACCCTGTCCGGCAACATTGCTGCGCTGAAGGAGAACGGCGACGACAAAGCGCTATTCGACGAGAACCGCATCGCCCTGTATGCCAAGGGTACGGTGCGCGGCGACACGCTGTTGACCGTTGCCTACGACACGGCCAAGCAGCGCGGCGATGCAGGCGCATTCGCCAACCTCAAGCAGTCTGTTGACCCGACCCGTTTCTATACTTTGTATGCGGATTCAGCCCGGCCAACGTTCGATGCCGCCAGCGCGCGCAAACTGTATTTGAAAATCGAGCGCCGCCAGTTTTATGCGCTGTTCGGCGATTACGACACCGGACTCACCGTCACCGAGTTCTCGCGCTACAGCCGCACCGTGAACGGACTCAAGTCCGAATTCAAGGGCGAGCGCTTCGCCTACAACGCCTTCGCCACCCTCACTGCGCAGTCCCATATCCGTGACGAGTTGCGCGGCAACGGTACCTCGGGCCGCTACCAGCTGACGCGCCGCAACATGATCGAGAACAGCGACAAAATCCGCATCGAAACGCGCGACCGTTTCCAGTCGCAAATTATTATCAGCAGTAAAACGCTCACCCGCTTTCTCGATTACGACATCGACCCGGTGGCGGGCACGCTGTTCTTCAAATCGCCCGTGTCCGAGCGCGACACTGCGTTCAATCCGGTTTATATCGTCGCCGAATACGAATCAACCAGCAGCCAGGACGAAAAACTTACCGCAGGCGGTCGTGCCGCATTCAAGCCCGATGCCAAAACCGAAATCGGCGCAACCTACATTCGCGAGGGCAACGTCGGCGCAACGGGCGACTTGGGCGGTCTCGATTTCACGTATCTGTTGTCGGATCAGACGCGGGTGCGGGCCGAATTTGCACACAGCTCGCGCGACGTGAGCGGTATAGCGGCGGACGGCGCAGCGTGGAAAATCGAGGCGCTGCATCACGACGACAAGATCGACGCCAAAGCCTACGTGCGCAAACAGGACGGCGGATTCGGCCTGGGTCAGCAAGCGGGCAGCGAAAACGGCACGCGCAAGATTGGCGCAGAGGGCCGTTTGAAACTGTCCGACACACTGCAACTGCAGGCTCAGGCGTATCGCCAGGACACGCTCACCACCGGCGCACAGCGCGACGTGGTCGAGGCGCGGGCTGACCAGAAAATCGCGCCCGGCCTCACCGGCTACTATGGTGCGCGCTTTGCCCGCGACGAAGACGGTGCGGGTGTGACGCGCGCCAGCAAGCAGGTGCTGGCTGGCGCTGCGCTTGAGGTGCTCGACAAAAAACTGGTGCTGCGCGCCGCCACCGAAATAGGCCTGAGTGATGCCGACAGCGTGGACTTCCCCAACCGCGTGATTCTCGGCGCGGATTACAAGCTGACCGAACAGGCCTTGCTGTTTGCCGAACAGGAATTTGCGCGTGGCGCAAACCTGTCGGCAGACATGACCCGCATCGGTCTGCGCACGCAGCCCTGGACCGGCGGCGAGCTGGCCGCTTCCCTGGGCAACCAGGCTAGCCTCGACAGCGGCCGCATCCATGCCGACCTGGGGCTGACACAAAAATGGCAAGTCAATGAATTCTGGCAAACCAATTTCGCCGTCGGCCGTTCGCACACGCTGAAACTGACCGCCGCTCCGCAGAATCTTAATGTGCCGCTGGCATCCGGTGCGACCACCGGGGACTACACCGCCATCAGCATGGGGGCGAATTACAACAACACCGTGTGGGGTGCGAACACCCGGCTGGAATGGCGCGACGGCGACACCGACAGCAAGCTCAATTTCCTCGTCGGCCTGCAACGCACCCTCGATGCCGGTCGCGTGCTGGCTGCCGGATTCAGCTATCTCAAATCGCAAACCGGCCTTGCCCGCTCGCGCAAATTTGATGCCCGTCTGTCGTACGCATCCCGTCCCTGGGACAGCGAATGGGTCTGGCTCAACCGCCTCGACTACATCGACGAACAGATCGACGGGGGCAGCGACGATACGGCCACTTCGTCGAACGCACGCAAGCTGGTCAACAACAGCAACTGGAACTGGATGCCCAACCGGCGCACACAAATCGCCTTGCAGTTGGGCGCAAAATACGTGCTCGACACCATCAACGGCAGCCAGTACAGCGGCCTTACCAGTCTGGCAGGCGGCGAAATCCGCCGCGATCTGGGGCAGGACTGGGACATCGGCGCGCACGCCTCCTTGCTTAATTCATGGAATAGTCAGGTGCGCCAAAGCGCGCTGGGCGTTTCGCTCGGCCACAGCCTGATCGATAACCTATGGGTCGCAGTCGGCTACAATTTCGTCGGGTTTAACGATGCCGACTTCAGCGGTGCAGACACACGCACACAAGGCCCCTATCTCAGCGTCCGCATGAAAATCGACCAGGACACGCTCCAACTCAACGACCGGGAGGGCGGCATTTTTGCCCGCAAGCAACCATGAAAAACGCACTGCCAATCCTGATGTTGATCCTGACCGCCATGACCGCCGTCGCTCACGCCGACAACCGCCCGGTCACGCCAACGGATCTTGCTACGATTGAAAGCCTGCAACGCACCGTTCAGCAACGTGAATTTGCCCGCAACGGCAACCCCTACGCGCTCGCCAAAGCGCGTGCCTGGCTGGACCTGGCGCTCGACGAATACCACGACCAGGATCGCAGCGGCATCGTGCAGGATGCCACCGCCGAGGCCGCCACCATTCTGCATCAGCTAGAAACCCGACCCGAGTTTGATGCCCCCGCAACACCGCACCCCGCTTCCAGCGAACCGGTTCGCGCCGATTTGTGGGAACAGGTTGCGGCGATGAAGCAACACGCTGACTTTGCCTGTGCCAGCCGCAAAACCGCCGAACTCGAAGTGCAACTGGTCTG
>JAYVLR010000226.1:0-2419 GCA_043759395.1 Thiobacillaceae bacterium | reverse complement strand
GGCGGAGAGGTCAGCCGTGCCGGTCACCACCAGTTGGCCGAAGGTAGTGTTATTGGTCAGCCCGCTTTCAAACACCCCGCCCGCCAACTGGGTGTAGTTACCGGTGATGGTCGAGGTGGCGCCTGCGGGCACGGCGAAAATGCCGCTGTTGTTGAAACCGGCGACGTTAAAATTACTGCCGCTCAACAAACGCGCCCCGGCGTTGATATTGAGCGGCGTATTGAGCGCATCTACATCGCCAATCAATTGGGCGGCAGTGCCGGTGATCTCGATGCTGGACACGCTACTAAAGGAATCTACAAAAATTGAATTGATGCCGCCGGAAATGGTGCCGCTGTTGCTGATGCTGCCGGTTACGATGCTGCGGCTGACACGGATGCCGGTGTTGCCGGTGCCGGAAATGGTACCGCTGTTGCTGATGCTGCCGCTCACGGTGCTATTCTGGACACCGATGCCGGTGAAGACGCCGGAAATGATGCCGCCCGCGTTGTTGCTGATGCTGCCTACGCTGCTGCTGCTGACGCCGATGCCGATGTTGCCGGAAATGATGCCGCTGTTGCTGATGCTGCCGGTTACGCTGCTGCTGGTGAAGACGCCGATGCCGTAGCTGCCGCCGGAAATGGTGCCGCTGTTGCTGATGCTGCCTATGGTGCTGTTGTTACTGGCGCTGATTCCGTAGTTGCCGGAAATGATGCCGCCCGCGTTGTTGGTGATGCTGCCTGCGCTGCCGTTTAGGTAGACGGCGATGCCGTAGCTGCCGGAAATGGTGCCGCTGTTGCTGATGCTGCCAGCCACAATGCCGTTGCTGACAAGCACGGCAGTGCCCATCGGGGTGATAGAACCGGGGGCTACGACGTTAAGGCTCTCGCCATTACCCAGCACGCAGTTGTCGCCTGTGGTCTGGACGCTATTGATGGTGGTGGTGATGATGGGGCCGCCGGGAGGACCGACGCAAATATTCGCCGCTAACGCAGACGTAGACGGTACGACCAGGGTGGCGAGGGCGACGGCCACCGCCTGCGCCAGCAAGGTTTTCTGGAAAGCGGAGGGGGATGCGTTCCCTGACTTGGCGGATTGGGGCAGTGGCATGATCTGTTTTTCCTGTTTGTTATTATTTTAAAACGCTGTGATGGTAGCTTTTATGCCCGCCAGCCGTCAAATTTGCTTGAATTCGCGAGCAATATCGGATTCCAGTAATTTTATTTACTCCATGAGGTTCAACCTGAAATGGGCGGGACGCCCGACAAAAACTAACGAGCGGGCGGGCGGGACGCCCTCGCTCCCAGGAAATACGGTGGTTTGCCCCGGGAACGCGGGCGTCTCGCCCGCAACAAAAAGCAACCAAGCGGGCAAGATGCCCGCGTTCCCAGAAGGTGCAGTAGCAACCAAGCGGGTAGGATTATGGGCGTAGCCCGGTATCCTGCGGAGCCCGCGTTCCCAGAAAATAACAACCGGGGACAGCAACTGTCTTGATTCATGCGTCTGGCACGGCGACTTTCGGGTTCCACGCCGTATCGTTTTTTAGCATCGTATTGATGATGACCAGCAGTTTTCTCATGCAGGCAACGAGCGCGACTTTCTTGGCTTTACCTGCACGCGTGAGTTTTTCGTAGAACGCCTTGATCACAGGATTGTGGCGGCTGGCAACAAGCGCGGCCATGTACAAAGCCGCACGCACGCGGGCGCGACCGCCCCAGATGGTGCGCCGCCCCCGAAATGAACCACTGTCCCGGCTGTAAGGACAAACCCCGACCAAGGCACTGATCTCGCGACGTGACAGCATGCCGATTTCCGGTAGGTCAGCCAGAAATGTTGTTGCCGTCACCCGCCCCACACCGGGAATGGATTGCATGATTTCGGCCTTGTGTTGCCACAGCGGACTGTTGCGAATCATGTTATCCAGATCGTCATTCGACTCATCCAAGCGTTTTTCCAACCAGGTGATGTGCTGACGAATCTGCTTGGCGACCCGGGCGTTGGCGCTGCTTTGCCGATTGCTCTCAGCCGTGACCATTTCCACGAGTTGGCGACGCCGGGTAAGCACCGCATCCAGCGCCTGCGTCTCTTCAGGCTTGAGCGCTCGCACCGGTGGTTTGATGGCCTGCGCAAACCGAGCCAGCATGAGCGCATCTACCTGGTCGGTCTTGGCGAGTACGCCGATGGCTTTGGCAAAGTCTCGCGCTTGCCGGGGGTTGATGACGGCCACAGCCAAGCCTTTGGCGGCCAGCAAACCAACGAGGGGCGATTCAAGCCCACCCGTCGCCTCAACCACGATCAAGACGGGCGTCAAGGTTTGTAAATGCGCGCACGCGGCGAGACGCCCGGCCTCGTCGTTGGCGTAACGCTTCGGTGCAGCATCAGGGTAGGTATCAATATCAAGGTGAGCCTTGCTCACATCGATTCCAACGTGAATAGCAGG
>JAYVLR010000225.1:0-3384 GCA_043759395.1 Thiobacillaceae bacterium | reverse complement strand
ACCACATCCAGAATATATTTGACGTTGATGGATTGATAGGTGTCCCGGAAATGCGGCGATGCATAGAAGCGCTCATTCTGAAACGGCAGCAGGTAGCCTGCGACTGCGCCCATTAACACGTTTTCTTGATAGGTCGGCCAGGTGCGCTTACCCGAGGCCTGGTATTCAAGACAGTTCATGAGCGTTTTAAAACTCAGGAAATCAGGCGAGAGACACCACGCGTCCTGCATGTTGCCCGCCTGATCCGACCAGAAAAAACCGCAACTAGTCAGGTTGAAAAACTTGCGCAGCAAGTGGCACATTTCAGGCATCTGTTGCGTGGGGTTGAGGCCGGAGCACGCCAGCAGGCCTATGGTCGTAGCGGTGTTTTGATGCGATTTGTCGATAGGCGACAGGACTTGTTTGAACGACTTGAGATTCATGTTTTTATGCGGCATCTCACTCCCCCTGAAATTATTTTTAAGGGCGCTTCTATAAATCGTCATCGCGAGAAGCGTAGCGACGTGGCGATCCAGAAATGCCTGCTTAACCAATGCGCTGGATTGCCGCGCTTCGCTCGCAATGACAAAAAATTACATTTATAGAAGTGCCCTTAACAGCGAGTCTCGCCTGGAGCGTGGCCGATGTTTGCCCAGTCTACTCATTTTTCAATATACGGTGAGATTTTGCGGATTGGCTTAGGGCTGTCATCTGGCGATGCTGCAAATTGCGATAAAGAAACACCGTGCATGCGGCGACGAGCCTACGGTTCAACACACCTGCTGGGCAAGCGCCCAGCCGACGTGCTCGCGCACCAGTGCTGACGTGTGATCGTGCCGTGCCTTCAGTGCGGATTGCACCGTTGTTGATGGTGGCGCGTTGCCCAGCGCCACCGCAATATTGCGCAGCCAGCGCTCATGCCCGATGCGGCGGATGGCGGAACCGGTGAGGCGATCATTGAAATCGGCTTCGCTCCAGGCAAACAGCTCGACCAGCCCGGCGCTATCGAGGCCGTTGCGTACGCTGAAGTCGGCGAGTTCAGCGGTGTGCGCAAAGCGGTTCCACGGGCACACCAACTGGCAGTCGTCACAGCCGTAGATGCGGTTGCCGATCAGCGGTCGAAGTGCCTCCGGGATGCTGCCCTTGAGTTCGATGGTGAGGTAGGAAATGCAGCGTCGCGCATCCAGCTGATACGGCGCGACGATGGCGGCGGTGGGGCAGACGTCGATGCAGGCTTGGCACGTGCCGCAATGGTTGGATTCGGGCGCGTCTACCGGCAGCGGCAGGTCGGTGTAGATCTCGCCCAGAAAAAACCACGAGCCGTGCGCGCGGTTGAGCAGCAGCGTGTGTTTGCCGCGCCAGCCCAGCCCGGACTGGCTGGCAAGTTCGACTTCGAGCACGGGCGCGCTATCGGTGAAGACGCGGAAATGATGCCCTCCAATTTCAGCGTGAATCCGCTCGGCCAGTTGTTGCAGGCGTGCGCGCAAAACCTTGTGATAATCGCGGCCCAATGCATAGCGGGCGATGTAGGCGGCATTGGGATCATTCAGCACTGAGTCGGGCGCGGCGGATTCGGGCGGAAAATAATCCAGCCGGGCGCTGATAATGCGCTGCGTGCCGGGGATCAATTCTGCTGGCCGACTGCGCTTGGTGCCGTGCGCCGCCATATAATCCATCTCGCCATGAAAGCCTTTATCCAGCCACTGCTGCAAGTTCACTTCCGCGTTTGTCAGATCGCAACCCGCAATGCCGACCGCAGCAAAGCCGAGCTCAGTTCCCCAGAGTTTGATTTGCCGTGCGAGTGCGTTTAAATCATGCATGAGCTTGATGATACCAAGTCTTATCGTCGCTCACTGTCGAATGAGGCGGCTACGCTGGCTTTGGGGGCGGATATTGCACGCGGTTTGCGCGCGGGGATGACGCTGTTTCTGGAAGGCGACCTGGGTGCGGGAAAAACCACCCTGGTGCGCGGTGTGCTGCGGGCACTGGGCCATGCCGGGCGGGTTAAAAGCCCGACCTATACCTTGAGCGAAATCTACAGCTTGCCCGGCTTTGAGTTGTATCATTTCGACTTGTACCGCATGACTGATCCGCGTGAGTGGCTGGATGCGGGTTTTCGTGAAGTGGCCGACGGGCAGACGGTGAGCCTGGTCGAGTGGCCGGGCAAGGCGCAGGCTCTGTTGCCGGCGCCCGATATGCGGATCCGGCTGCATGTGCAGGATGAGGGACGCGAAGCTGAAATCGTGGCCGAGACGGCGCTAGGAAGAGAATGCTTGAAAGCATGCTGCAGCGAGGGTTGAATTTTTTTGTGCCGGTAGTGATGGCGCTGTTGCCGCTGCTCGTTTCGCCAACGGCAGAAGCCTTGCAGTTGTCCGCCGCACGGCTGTGGCCTTCGCCGGACTACACCCGGCTCACGCTTGAAGCGCCGCAGGCGATTGCGTTCAAATATTTCATGCTGGCGAACCCCGAGCGCCTGGTGCTCGACCTGGAAAGTGTTGAGTCTGGCACGGCGCTGCTTGGCCTGGCGAGCAAGGTTGGCAACAGCGATCCCTATGTCACGTCGGTGCGTGTCGGTATCAATCGCCCGGGCGTGATGCGGCTGGTGCTGGAGCTTAAAACACCGATCAAGCCATCCTTGTTCCAGTTGAAGCCGGTGGGCGAATACGGCCACCGGCTGGTACTGGACTTATATCCGGTACAAGCGCCGGATGCGCTGGCGCAATTGGGTTCAGGCAAAAAGCCGGATCAGGTGTCCGTCGCGCCTGAACCTGCCGAGCCCGACACCGCCCCTGCGGATGGGGTCGGGACGCTAGCTGCCAAGCCTGGTTCTCTCAAGGTAAATCCGGCCAAAGCAGAGCCAGGCAAAGATTTTAGCAAGCCTGCCGTCGTCGTCAAAAGACGCATGATGACGGTGGCGATTGACGCAGGGCACGGTGGCGAAGATTCAGGTGCCAAAGGCGCAACGGGCACGTATGAAAAGCATGTGACGCTGGCGATTGCGCGACGCGTCAAAGACAAGATCGATGCGGAAGATGGCCTGCGCGGCATCCTGGTGCGCGACGGCGATTATTTCATTCCGCTGGCTGGACGCGTCAACAAAGCGCGCGGGTTCAAGGCCGACCTGTTTGTGTCGATTCATGCCGATGCCTTTATCCGTCCCGAAGCGCGCGGTTCGTCGGTATTTGCCCTGTCGGAACACGGCGCGACCTCGGCGGCAGCGCGCTGGCTGGCAAAGAAAGAAAACGAAGCGGATTTGATCGGCGGCATCAATATTGATGTCAAGGATGAATTCCTCAAACGCACCCTGATCGACTTGTCGCAGACGGCCACCATCAATGACGGATTGAAACTTGCGCGCTTGGTATTGCATGAAATCGGCGGGATCAACACGCTGCACAAAAACGA
>JAYVLR010000224.1:0-9691 GCA_043759395.1 Thiobacillaceae bacterium | reverse complement strand
CTGGGGCGTCGTCGCGGCGACCTCAAGGACATGGTGCCGGACGGTCAGGGTCGCGTGCGCATTGAATACCGCATTCCTGCACGGGGCCTGATCGGTTTTCAGGGTGATTTCATGACCATGACCCGTGGCACCGGCATCCTCGCGCATGTGTTTGACGAATATGCGCCGATGGCCGCCGACATGCCCGAGCGTCGCAACGGCGTGCTGATCTCGCAAGACGATGGCGAAGCCGTCGCGTATGCGCTGTGGAAATTGCAGGATCGCGGCCGCATGTTTGTTTCCCCCGGCGACCCGCTGTACGAAGGCATCATCATCGGCATTCACAGCCGCGACAACGATCTGGTCGTCAACCCGATCAAAGGCAAACAGCTCACCAACGTGCGCTCCTCCGGCACCGACGAAGCCGTGCGCCTGATCACCCCGATCCAGATGTCGCTGGAATACGCGGTCGAATTCATCGCCGACGACGAACTGGTCGAAGTCACACCCAAATCAATCCGGTTGCGCAAGCGTTTTCTGACCGAAAACGAGCGCAAGAAAAACCGTCAGGCGGCTTGAACCCAGGCTTGGCAACAAAAAAAGCGCCCCGATTCCGGGGCGTTATTTTGTTGGGCGACCCCAGTTAAATGGGAATAGCAGTTACCCGATGGCCGTGGATAGTTAATTCTGTTTCTAATGCAAATTAGAATTAGCCATCGGGGCAAACCAAATTCCTACTCTTTCCAAACCTTAAGCTGCGCCCTCAACCGCGCCACTGCCTGCGAATGCATCTGACACACGCGCGACTCGGACACGCCCAGTACGGAACCAATTTCTTTCAGGTTCATATCCTGTTCGTAATACATGCCCATCATGTTGCGCTCACGATTCGGCAGGCCGTGAATCGCTGAAATCAGGCTGCTTTTAAAGCCCTCATCCTCCAGCAATGCGAGCGGATCGCTGCCGCCGTCGACCAGATAACGATCCAGGAAGCTCGCGCTGTCTTCGTCGGAAAAATCTTCGTAATATAGCAGTTGCGAGCCTTTGACGTCGCCCAGCATGGACTGGTAGTCGCCCAGCGCGATGCCCATTTCCTTCGAGATTTCTTCTTCGCCCGGCGGCTTGCCGTGACGCTGTTCCAGACGGTGAATCGCCGCTTCGATCTGGCGGGATTTTTGTCGCACATGGCGTGGCAGCCAGTCGGCTTCGCGCAGCTCGTCCAGCATTGAGCCGCGAATGCGCTGCGTAGCATAGGACTCGAATTGCGCGCCCTGGGTGCCGTCAAAACGCGAGACCGCATCAAGCAGGCCAATCAGGCCAACCTGGATCAGGTCATCGACTTCGACACTCGCGGGCAGACGCGCCATCATGTGATACGCGATGCGTTTCACCAGGGGCGTGTATTTTTTGACTTGGTCATCCAGCGTAACTGGCTGTGGTTTAACCATGTTGCTTGTGTATTGCTCCTGTATTTTTGTATGACCGGCTTGCGTCGGCTTCCTCTGCCATGATTTTAGCCGTAAGCGCGGCAAAATGGGCATCTTCCTCAAGCGCTGCCCATTTTAGCAAATCGGCCTTAAGCGGGAGGAAGGTTCTTGCGGCTAAAATGATTCGTTCGCATTGCGTCGCTTCACCAACCAAAAACACAGGCCAGGCGAGATTGTTTTGAGCCAGACTTTTGATCAGCGCATACGCGTTACAGACTGTTTCATCACGACTATCCACCTGCACAATCAATGTTTGAGCCATACGCGACTCCAGCGCAAGCGAGTCAGGCCGAATCGATGCCGAATCGAAAAGTACCGTGTCATACCCGCTGCTTGCCTGAACAATCCCAGCTTCACCTGCTTGTGCGCCGGGGGCATGGAGAAAGTCGATTCCGTTTGCGCAAACCGGCTGCAAATGTTTGCGCGCGACTTGTTGTTGCCAGCTAAAAATCGATTGCGCCTGCCCTGCCATTAAATGACGACCGCTTGTGTCTACGAGTAAAACCCGTCTGCCGCACAGTTGGATGGCTCGCGCCAGCCGCTGTGAAACGGCAGCTTGTTCAGACAATAGTGTGATGAGCTGCGCGTCACGACCCACCGTATTGCGCCGTAAACCTGCGGCTTGGTCAGCGAGCACGTCGCAGATCCTGCTCGGCTTCGAACCCCGCCTCCACGCCGGCAAATACCGGCCAGTCCGCTTCTTTCAGCGCATAGGGTGTGGCGAGCTGGCCGCCTTTCAGCGCACGGTCGATCAGATACGCGGCATTCGGCGGATATAAATCCTCCGGCACGCGCTGCCCGCTTGCAACATACGCCAGCGGCAGTCGATGGCGAATCAGGCTGTCCAGCGCCGCACCGGGCTGCGGACTTTCGTCCCATTTGCTGAGGATGCAGGCCGCCGCGCCCTGGCCATACGCCGTCATCACGCTCTCGATCGCGCCACTCTGGGCATTGGCCGCCAGCACCAGCACGCGCCGTGCGCCCAGCGCGTCAAATGCCTGCATCTGCGCCACACGCGGGTCTTGCGGATTGAAGCCGGCGGTATCGATCAGCACCAGACGTTTGTGGGCGAGCTGACGCAAGCTCGCAGCCAGCTCGTTTGCATTTGGCACGACCTGCAACTCGACCCCCAGCAAATCAGCATAAATTTTTAACTGCGTTTCCGCACCCACGCGGTAAGCGTCGGCGGACACCAGCGCGACCTTGTCTGCGCCATGCACGCGCACGCCACGTTCGGCTAGCTTGGCCAGGCTGGTGGTTTTTCCGGCACCGGTGGGGCCGACCAGCGCCAGCATCCCGCCGCCAGCAATCAAGTCTTCGCTACGTGGCACCACCGCCAGATTACGGATCAGCACCTGCCGCAGCCATGCGTTGGCGGCTTCCGTATGCAAGCCGCGTGGCAGTCGCGCCGCCAGGGTGCGCGCCAGCCCGCTGCCAAAGCCCGCTGCAAACAGGCTTTGCAGTAGCGCAACGCGTTGCGGATCACGGCGTTTGCTGGCACCCCAGGCGAATCCGGCCAACTGGTTTTGCAGCAGGCCGCGCAAGTGCGCGAGCTCTTTGAGGATGCGCGAACCGCTCGCCACATCGGGCATGTCCGGCGCAGTCTCGGCGCGTGCCAGATCTGTATACGCGCTGGCGAGCAACTCCACGCCTTGCGGATGCTCGCGCGTGGACAAGACCACGGCATCCTCGCCCAATTCGTTCCGGATGCGCGCCAGCGCCTCGCGCGCATTGGCTGCAACAAATTTTTGCACGCTCATGTCTCGCTCCCGATGTTCAATATGCTGCTGACCTGTACGATTTTATCTGCGGGAATTTCGGCGTAGGACATCACCGCCAGCCGCGACACGCCACGGCGCAACAGGCGCGACAGCACCGAACGCAAACCGGGACTGACTAGCAGCACTGCAGGCGCGCCCGTTTCGTCCTGCTCCATCACTGCGCGTTCTGCCGCGATGACCAGCGCATCGATGGTGGCCGGATTAAGCAGCGCTTCGCCTTCGTCGCCCATTTCATGCAGCAGCCGGGTTTCGGTTTCAGGCGCAAGGCCAATCACATTCAGTGCCTCCGCTCCCTCGAACAGCCGGTCAACAATACCGCGCCCCAGTGCGGCGCGCACGGTTTCCACCAGTTCCTCGATTGCCTGCGTTTTGGGTGCGCGCGCGGCCAGGGTTTCGAACAAGGTGCGCGCATCCCGTATCGACACACCCTCTTCGATCAGCTGCTGCAAAATAGTCTGCACGCTGGTCAGCGGCAGATGCTTCGGCGTTACGTCGGCGATCAGACCGGGTGAACTGCGCTCCAGCGTATCGAGCAATTGCTGGACTTCGGAGCGCCCCAGCAATTCAGCCGCATGCTGGCGAAACACCGCCTCGACTTGGCGCGCCACCAGTTCAGCCGCTTCCAGTACCTGAAAACCGCGAACCTCGGCTTCGTCGGCACGCTCGGCATCGATCCAGATGCCGGGCAATCCGGTCAGCGGATCGATGCCCGGATCGCCGTCAAGATGCCCGAGCACATCGCCGGTGTTTACCGCCAGCACGCGCCCGGCCTGCGCTTCGCCACGCGCCATTTCGATGCCTTTCAGGGTGACGCGATAAAAATTGGACTTGAGATCGAGGTTGTCGCGCACCCGGATCAGCGGCACTACCACGCCCATATCGACGGCAAAACGGCGGCGTGCCTCGGTAATGCGGGCGAGTGCCGCGCCTCCCTGATTGCGATCCACCAGCGGTATCAGCCGATAGCCAACCTCAAGCGCGAGCATATCGACCGGCGGAATATCCTCCCAGGTCAGATCAATTGGCGCTGCCTCTTCTTCCGCAAATTGCGGTTCGTCCGGCTCGTCCAGTGCGGCACGCTGACGCTGCTCCACCCAATAAGCCGCACCCGCCAGCACTACGGCAATCGTCAAAAATGCCACATGCGGCGTACCGGGGATAACGCCCAGCACTGCCAGCACGGAAGCCGCAATATATAAGGTCTGCGGTCGTCCGAATACCTGGCTGGAAAACTCGCGCGACAGATCCTGCTCGCCCGACGCGCGGCTCACGACGATGGCCGCTGCGGTAGAAATCACCAGCGCCGGAACCTGCGCAACCAGACCATCACCCACGGTCAGCAGGCCATAGCGGCTCAGCGCATCACTTAACTCCATGCCATGCTGGAACAATCCGATGGCAACGCCGCCGACCATATTGACGATCAGAATGATGATGCCGGCGACGGCATCGCCGCGCACAAACTTGGACGCACCATCCATCGCGCCGTAAAAATCGGCTTCGCGCCCGATGTCGGTGCGGCGTGCGCGCGCCTCTCCTTCAGTGATGAATCCGGCGTTGAGATCGGCATCCACGGCGAGCTGTTTGCCCGGCATGGAGTCCAGCGTGAAGCGCGCCGCTACTTCGGCGATGCGCCCTGCACCTTTGGTAATCACCACAAAATTGATGATGACCAAAATCAGGAACACGACCAGCCCAACGGTGTAATTGCCACCCACCAAAAAATTGCCGAAGGATTCGATCACCTTGCCCGCCGCATCCGGACCGGTATGGCCCTGCAGCAGGACAATGCGCGTAGAGGCGACGTTAAGCGACAAACGCAGCAATGTGGTCAGAAGCAGTACAGTGGGGAAAACCGAAAAATCCAGCGGACGCTGTGCGTTAAGACTGACCAGCAAAACGATCATTGCCAGCGCGATATTGAGCGTGAACAACACATCCAGCATCCAGGTCGGCAAGGGCAACACCATCATCGCCAGAATCAGCAACACCAGAACCGGTGCCGCCAGACGGTTCAGAGGCTGACCCAAAACCATCACGCCTTGCGCGCTCATTCAATCACCTCGTCAATATGCTGTCCGGATGCGTTATTCGCCTGGCTCGCCGCCTGCTGCCGACTACGCATGCGCGCGCGCATTTCCGGGCTGCCCTCTGACTCACGGGCTTCAGCCAGCACTTCCTGCCAGGTCATCGCGTGGCGCGCACGATAGCGCCACCAACGCCAGCCGCCATCAAGCGCGGCAACCACGGTGAGTGTACCTGCCACCGATATCAAAGCTTTCATCAGCAAGCCGGATGCGTCGCTAAAAGCCTGGTCAGGCGCAGCACCCGGCAGCGCAAGCATCCGCCCAAACTCGCTCGACACAGCGAACCAACCTGCGGTTCCGACCAAGGCAAATTTAATCAGTGTTTTAGCCACCGCGAACACAGCCTCGATTGAAAACAGACGTTTCAACGCGGCCAGCGGATTTAGCCGCTGTGAATTAAAGCTCACTGCGCGCGGCGCAAATACCCATCCGGAAAGCAGCATGGGTGCGATCAGCAGTGCTGTAAAAATCAAACCCAGCAAGGGCAGTACATCCCCTCCGACAGACCATAATGGATCGAATGGTTGTGCTGGAAAAGGCTTGGCAGCCGTCTGCAAAGCCTGTTGCAGGTGCCGGAAAAGTGCAGTAAAAATTCGCGGAGCCAACCAGGCGAGCCCAGCCAGCGCAGACAACAAAACGACCCACGCCGTGAGTTCAGCAGAACGCGGCACATCACCCTTGATGCGCGCCTGTTGCAGGCGACGCGGGCTTGCCGGTTCGGTACGGGAAAGATCAGATTCCTCGGCCATCTCCGCCTCAAATTTCGTGCGAGTTTAGCACGATTCGGATACGGCTTTTTTTGTACACGCTAACAAAACCAGCGCATTTGTGCAGAAAAACGGCTGGATGGGATAAGGTGCAATCCTTATACATCCGGAGAAAGCCATCGAATGGAAGCACGCCCAAATGCATTTGATATCAAACACAACGAACTTGAGATCAAACTCTGCTACGCGGAAGATTTGCTGGAGACACTCAACCTCACGGTCTACCGCCAGCAAGAGCAGATCAAAAACCTACAGCAGCAACTCGCGCTATTGACGCAACAACTCGATGAGATGACGCGATCCAGACCGCGCGACACCAGTGAGGAAATACCGCCGCACTACTAACACTGCTTCGATTTAGCTGAGTTCATCAATCCACGCCATCTGGATCGCCTCAAGGATTTTTTCGCCGGAGTGATCCGGGTCGTCGTCAAAATCAGGCAGTTCCATTACCCAGCGATGCAAGTCGGTAAAACGGATGGTTTTAGGGTCGATTTCAGGATGCGCTTCGGAAAGCTCGATCACAATGTCGAGCGTGTCAGTCCATTTCATTAGTGACCTTCTTTGACCATATTGATCGTGTATTTTGGAATTTCGATGACCAGATCCGCATCGGCCACACGCGCCTGGCACGACAAGCGCGATTGTGGCTCCAGCCCCCAGGCTTTGTCGAGCAGATCGTCTTCATCTTCGTTTGAGGCTGTCAGCGTATTGAAACCTTCGCGGATGACAACATGGCATGTGGTGCAAGCGCAGGATTTTTCGCAGGCATGTTCAATCTCGACACCGTTGGCCAGCAAGGTATTACAAATGGTATCGCCAGTTTTGGCTTCGATGACAAGGCCATCGGGGCAAAGTTCGACGTGCGGCAGAACGATCAGTTGGGGCATGGTTTAAGCCGCTATTTCGGATTGATGACTGGGCAGGGAATGCATTACGCCGTCCCAGAATTGTAACCGCGCTTCGACTGCCCGGATGGCGGCAGCCCGGGCTTCGTGCCATTTTTGCCCATCCTTGCCGCACAATGCTCCGAGCAGACGCAAAGACAAGGGTGCATGAAAATCTTCGTCGAGCGTGACGTGTCGATTCAGATAATAGTGAAAACTCGGTGCCTGTTCTGCCGTCACCTTCATGCGCGACAGCAAGGCGCGGAACATAGACGGAATCACATGCTCGCGTCCCAACGCCAGTACCGCCGCGACCACGTGTGGTTTGCCGCTATCAATAAAAGCGAAGGTGGTGCGGGTAAACGCCACCGAGGGCGCGGGTGGAAATTCCGACCTGAGTGCAGCCTCGATGCCATGCTCAGCCACCTGCTCCACAAAGTGCAATGGCGTTTCGGCATCGGTGCCAATCTCGCGCATCGCGGCGAGATACAGCATGAAATGGCTGGTATGGCCTTCCTGTCCGGGCAACGCACAATCGGTTTCTTCTTCCAGCACCAGTTCGTTGATAAAGCGCTGCACTGAAGCATCGCCATTCGGTGTCCACGGCCAGCGCGCAGGCGCGATTTGATGTTGCAGATACTTGATCAGCGACATGAAATCCCACACCGAATAAACGTGGTGCCGCATGAAAATGCGCAGGTCATCGAGCGTGACGAGTGAGGCGTAAATAGGATGCGCGCCGAGTCGGTCGCGCAAGCTCTGAATAAAGTCAGGCGGGATACATTCAAACTGGCTAGGCCCGGCATGGATCGAAGTCGCGTTCTGCATCGCTCAGCTACCTAGCGTTTCAAGTTTCTGTCCGGTCAGTGCGCGGCGCACGCTTTGATCCATGCGGCGTTGGGCAAACTCGGTGCTGGCTTCATTGAGTGCCTCGGTAGCGCGTTTGATCGACAGATGATCGGTGCCACCCAACAGAACTTCAAGCACGATGATACCGTGTTCGATGGCGCTGCGCTCCGTATCCTGAAGCAAAGCAGCGTCTTCCACCAAGGCGGCGCGGGTCGCCTCGATCATTCCCCGCGCATCAACGATATGCTCGTTCAGCGCGCGCGCCTGCATATCATCCTTGGCATAGGTATTCGCATCTTTCAGCATGCGGGTGATGTCGTCGTCGCCCAGGCCATAAGAAGGCTTGACCTGAACGCTGGCTTCAATGCCGCGACTTTGCTCCCGCGCCGAGACCGACAATAAACCGTCTGCGTCCACCTGAAACGTCACGCGAATACGCGCCGCGCCAGCAACCATCGGGGGAATACCGCGCAACTCGAAACGCGCAAGCGAGCGGCAATCAGCTGATAACTCGCGCTCGCCTTGCAATACATGCACGCTCATCGCGGTCTGACCGTCCTTGAAAGTGGTGAAATCCTGCGCCCGTGCAGTTGGGATAGTGGAATTGCGCGGGATGACTTTTTCGGTCAAGCCGCCCATGGTTTCCAATCCAAGCGACAACGGGATCACGTCCAGCAGCAACCATTCGTCGCCGCCGCGATTGCCTGCCAGCACGTCGGCTTGCATTGCCGCGCCCAAGGCCACCACTTTGTCGGGGTCGAGGTTGGTCAGCGGCGCCTGTTTGAAGAACTCAGCGACAGCATGACGGATGCCAGGCATGCGCGTGGAGCCGCCTACCATCACCACACCCTTGATGTTTTCCACCCCAAGACCCGCATCACGCAAAGCCTTGCGCGTCGGTGCAAGCGTCTTGTTGACGAGTCCCGCAGTCATTGCATTAAAGTCGGCCGCGCTCAATGCTGCATCAAAAAACTCACCGGTTGAGAGTACAGCGGTCACGCGCACGTCCGTGTGCTCAGTCAACGCTTCCTTGGCATCACGCGCCTTCGTCAGCAACAGCCGTGTGTCGCCCGCAGACAGAGGCTCAAAGCGGCCTTTCTCAACGATCCAGCAAAATACACGCTGATCAAAATCGTCGCCGCCAAGTGCGGAGTCGCCATGGGTCGCGAGTACTTCAAACACGCCCTTGGACAATTTCAGGATGGAAATATCGAAGGTGCCGCCGCCCAGATCGTAGACTGCGTAAATGCCTTCCGACGCATTGTCGAGGCCGTAGGCAATCGCTGCCGCTGTCGGCTCATTCAACAGCCGCAACACGTTGAGTCCGGCAACGGTAGCCGCATCCTTGGTGGCCTGGCGCTGCGCGTCGTCAAAATAAGCCGGCACGGTAATGACAGCGCCGACCAGCTCGCCACCCAAGGCTGCTTCGGCGCGAACACGCAGCTGGCGCAAAATATCCGCTGAAACCTCGACCGGACTTTTAACGCCTGCAACAGTCCGGATTTGCAGCATGCCGGGCGCATCGACGAAGTGATAAGGCAAGCTCGCCGCATCGGCAATATCGCTCAGACCACGTCCCATGAAACGTTTCACCGAGACAATGGTGTTGTGTGGATCGCTGTTTTGCGCCGCCTGCGCACAGTGGCCAACATCAAGCTTTTCGCCTTTGTGGTAACGCACCACAGATGGCAACAGCGCACGGCCATCGGCATCATCCAGTACCACGGCCAGACTGGAACGCACAGTGGCAACCAACGAATTGGTCGTTCCCAGATCGATCCCCACCGCCAGCCGGTGCTGATGCGGGGCGGTCGACATGCCAGGTTCGGAAATTTGCAGAAGTGCCATGGTCAG
>JAYVLR010000223.1:0-2136 GCA_043759395.1 Thiobacillaceae bacterium | reverse complement strand
CTCGCCTGAGACTCAGACCTATCTCACGGCGGCAGCGGCCGAGGCGGCGCCTATTCATAGCGCACTAACGAAGGGGATTGCTGCGAGCTACGCTGACCTTGGAAGTCGAACCGCGAGCGCCTCAGCGTACGTGAATGGTGCCGCCGGCCTCTCATGCTCCGGGACGATTGGCGAAAAGCTACTGGGTATCCTTCCAACAGCGGTTTTAAAGGCAGGCGTTCTGGGTGAAGACCAGGCTACTATTCTGAAGATCCTGGTTGCCAATAAGAAGGTCTACGAGCTTGGTGAAATAGTCAATGGTGTTGTGCAGGCTAACCCACTATGCGTGGCCTCCAAGCTTTCAAGTCTGACCATGCTTGGCGTTGAAAAGCTTCTGGTGCCAGCGCTAAAGGGCTTTGCGGTTGATCCGCCAGACCCCTTGTACGCGACTATTGCCACCCCGGAACTACCTTTCATCCCAAGCCTGCCAGTCACCAAGGATGCAAGCCTTAACGCTGCATTGGCAACGTTTGTTGAATCAACGTTGAAGGCTGCTGCATTGCTCAAAACTGTGAACACAACATATGATAGATATTCGACGGCCCTGGCAGTCGGCGACGCATTCAGTGCCACTCGACAACTCGGTGCCGCTCTAAAGTACCTGGTCGCCTACGATACTGCGGTTCGCGCGGGCGGAATTTCACTGGCTCAGCTCGATGCCGCCTTGCGTGGCAAGCTTGACGTCAATCCGGTGTTGCTCCCCCAGCTACAGCAGTCGGTTGCGCTCTATGGTCTTCCCATTGAGATTGCAGCGCTCTTGGTGGACTCCGGGTTCTCAAGCACCCAAATAGACATGATCAAGGCGCAGATATTGAAGCTCGATCCAGCAGAGCTCAACCAAATAAAGCCGGATACCCTAACCACACTCTCAATGGTGTTCCTTCGCGTGTCTAGTGCAGGTGACATCAATCGAGACGGTCTGAAAGATCAGCGTGATCTGCAAATGATCATCGTTGATCTAGGTAAGACTGTAGAAGCCAGCGTCTGCGGAACAAGGTGTGACCTAAATGGCGACGGAAAAATTGACCACTTGGATGTCCGCCAATTGACATCGGTTTGTGGTCTTGGATGCAACCGGCCAAGGCCACGCTTCCAATGAGTGACCAATGTGATTCGAAACCGTTCCCTATCGCTGGTTCCGATTACGAGCAACCAACCAGACTCTGGACTGAATAAGGCTGATGTCCCACAACCGATGGCGCGCTGGAGGCGACCCTGGTCACGCTTGGAGGTGCCGCGACCTCGGACCCCGATGGCGACACCGTTGCCTTGAGCTGGGTGAAAAGCCGCTATGCGGAAAG
Organism: Thiobacillaceae bacterium; assembly: GCA_043759395.1. Lineage (GTDB taxonomy): Bacteria > Pseudomonadota > Gammaproteobacteria > Burkholderiales > Thiobacillaceae > Thiobacillus. Next base: position 796 of record JAYVLR010000223.1, on the reverse strand, counting down.
CCTGGCCAGTGCTGTTCGCCTTCGGCAGGCAGCGACGACTGGAATACTGCTGGTAGGCATAGGAGCTAGCGCTCAATTCTTCGACCTACTGTTCTGAAGCTTACCAATGAGGCCTAACTCAAACTTTAGGGCGCTTCGAATGCAGAGCCTCATCTCGTTTAAGCACAGTTTCGGTACTGCTGCGTTGGCTGTGATGGCCACGATAGCGATCGTGTTTACCTGGGCAAAGTTCCCGCAAATTGGCACTGAGCAGACGACGCTCGCCATGCGAGCGATCGTCTCGTACGGTTGGCCGCTCTGCGTTGTGTGGTTTGCTTGGTTAGCCACTGCGCTGAGGCCGCCGCGCAAGGGGCTTCTGGATCAACTGCTTGGGGTCTCGGTTCGTGGCGTCGTAGTGATCTTGGCCGGCTGTTGGGGACTTTATATTTGGCAAGAAATGGTGACTTCGCCGAATAGGTTCTACAGCGACTTCCTGCCCTTCTTTGCAATGGTTCTTGGCGGGCTCCCTGTGCTCGGGTTCTACTGGGGAGGCATGCTTTTCACACTGCTCATAGTCTTCGAATGCCTCATGCGCTTCATTCCAGGTCACGAGTTTGATTGGGTTCACGACCCAACCTATGTCGCTTCCTCGTACAGTTCTGGCGGGTCGGATGCAGGCTTTGGCGCGGCTTCCTATGACAATGGATCGGCCGAATCAGAATCGGAGCTGACGATTGAACGGTCAGACTCCGGTGACGCTCAGCCTGTCTATTCGAGCAAGAAGACCGTCGCCGAGCGCGATGATGACGCTATCGCT
>JAYVLR010000222.1:0-3457 GCA_043759395.1 Thiobacillaceae bacterium | reverse complement strand
CCCGGCGCGGTTAGCCATCCCCGCCAGCGCGCGTCGGATCGCGCCAAGCACTATCCGGTCGGTACCGAATTATTGGGGCGGGTAGTAGATGGAATGGGGAGGCCGCTCGACGATCTGGGCGACCTCAATACGCGCGACAGCAAACCGCTTTACAGCCGCCCCATCAATCCTCTGGCGCGTGCGCCGATCAACGAAGTGCTTGATGTCGGCATCCGCGCGATCAATGCCTTGCTGACTATCGGCCGGGGACAACGCATCGGCCTGTTTGCCGGAAGCGGCGTGGGCAAAAGCGTGCTGCTCGGCATGATGGCGCGCTACACCACGGCGGATGTCATCGTCGTCGGGCTGATTGGAGAACGGGGCCGCGAGGTCAAGGAATTCATCGAACACATTCTGGGACCGGTCGGGCTTGCCCGCTCGGTTGTTGTGGCGGCACCCGCCGATACGTCACCGTTGATGCGCCTGCAGGGCGCGGCCTATGCCACAACCATTGCCGAACATTTTCGCGATGAAGGCAAGAACGTGCTGCTCATCATGGATTCGCTCACCCGCTATGCCATGGCGCAACGCGAGATCGCGCTTGCGGTCGGCGAACCGCCCGCGTCCAAAGGCTACCCGCCATCGGTCTTTGCCAAGCTACCGCAGCTGGTTGAACGTGCGGGCAACGGCAAACCGGGTGGCGGTTCCATCACCGCTTTTTATACCGTGTTATCGGAAGGTGACGATCAGCAGGATCCGATTGCCGACAGCGCGCGGGCGATTCTCGACGGACACATTGTGCTGTCGCGCAGCCTGGCTGATTCCGGCCACTATCCGGCCATCGATATCGAAGCCTCCATCAGCCGCGCCATGACCAGCCTGGTCACCCCGCCGCATCTGGGCGCGGTGCGCCGTTTCAAGCAACTTTATTCACGCTACCAGCGCAGTCGCGACCTGATTACCGTGGGCGCATATGCCGCAGGCAGCGATGCCGTGCTGGATCAGGCCATTGCCGCTTACCCCAGCCTGGAATCGTTTTTGCAGCAGGAAATCGGCGAGTGTGCCGTGGCGACGGATTCCCTCGCCGAACTCGATGAATTATTTCAATGAGTTATTGCAACGTGCAGGATAAACCGACATGAGCCATCAACTGCCCTGGCAGACCCTGATCGAAATTGCACAAAAAGAAACCGACTCGGCAGCGCAAACGCTGGGACACGCGGTGAACCAGCATCAGGAAGCCCAGAACCAGCTCGACATGCTGCTCAAGTACCGCGACGAGTACCAGAATACGCTGGGCACGCATAGCCAAAATGGCCTGTCCATCGACAGCCTGAAAAACCATCGCGGGTTTATTGACCGGCTGGAATCAGTCATCCAGAAACAGCATGAAATCGTGACCCGTGAAAAACAGCATATCGGCACGTGTCGGCAACTGTGGCAAGAACAGTTTTACAAAATGAAATCCTTTGCCACGCTGGCACAGCGCCAGGCAAAAACCGATTTGCTGCACCATGCCAAACAGGAACAGCGCCAGCTTGACGAACATACTGCGCTGCGTTTTCAGCATAAGCGCCACGATTGATTTACTGATCCAAAACGGAAAAACCTATGCCTAATATTGCCATCAGTCCCTTGCCTGCCACGCCATCCTCCAATCAGGCAGCGCCACAAAACAGTGACGACATGCAGTCGGATGATGCACAAACCTCGTTCAGTGCCACGCTGGCACACGAAATGCAGAGCAAAGGCAAACGTGACCTCGGCGAGTCCGACGCACCTTCGCCCAAACCTGCCCGTAAAAACGAGCCCAAACGTTTTGACGACTTGCCTTCCACTGTCAATCCGCCGATCGTTTCGCAAGACAATCCGCTGCTTGAACTTAGCCTGCCTGTCACCCTGCCGCCGCAGATGTCTGACCGCCCTGACGAAACAAAAACGGATTCCGACCCGGCATCACCTGATGCCGTTCTGATGCCGGTCATGTTGGCGGTAGAGCGCATGGCTAACACGGCCGTATCGCCTGCACTCGTAAACGACGCACTCAACCTGGTTCAGCGCAACAGCCAGGTCAACCCGATATCCACACCCGGTGCAGCCACAATGAAGCCCGGCACTGCTGCAATGGAAGGTATTGCTACGGCACCGTCAATACGCCTGGCTGAAAAAAACCAGATCGCCAATGGTATGTTCCCGTCCGAAACGGAGTCATCCAGAAAATCAGCCTTACCCGCCCAAGCCAATGCCGATCACGCAATTCTGGTGCGTGACCAGGAAGCCGATCACGCTGCCACGATGCGTAACGATGCGACACAGATCGATGCAACAAAACCCGCGCAGCAAACCAGTGAGCGCGCATCTCGAACCGAATCAAGTATCACATCGGCGCTGAATATCACATCGGCACACACACCCAGCACCGATGCGCCACAGCAGCAGGCCGCCGCACTATTGGAACCTTTTCGTCTAGCGATGAACAACACGATTACGCCCCAGGTCAGCGCCGCCATTCCGGATGAACTCGGCTCTTCTGGCTGGGGCAAGTCGCTTGGCCGGCAAATCTCGTGGATGGTTGCGGGCGGACATCAGACCGCCGAACTTCACCTTCATCCCGCCGACATGGGTCCGTTGCAAGTGGTGCTTTCAATGCAGAACAATCAGGCTGAGCTGATGTTTGTCTCGCGTGAACCGGCAGTACGTCAGGCTATCGAAGCCGCCATACCGCACCTCAAGGACATGATGGCAGATGCCGGTATCAGCCTCGGACAAACCAGCGTCAACGCCGAATTACCCAAAGATCAATCCGCATTCGGCAGACCCGAACGGCACGAGATGAACCGGTTTGAACGAAACACCGCGAGCGTGGAAAGCGCCTTTGTTCCCGCATCCGTTAACCCAGTCCGGCGCAGCCTGGGGCTGGTCGATACTTTTGCCTGAGATTTTTTGTCCGCGCATCAAAACCGCGAGTTGAAGGGTCTTCTCCCCTTTTATCGACGCATCACCTCATAGCGGGTTCGCCCACAATTCAGTTCATCGCCACTCCGTGAGAACTGAAGCAATGAGCAAACCTGCCGCCAAACCAGCAACCGCCGCCGAGGGCGAAGTTGTAGCCCCCAAGTCCAAGAAAAAACTTTTTATCATTATCGGCGTGGCCGTTGCGCTGCTCGGTGCGGGCGGCGCAGCCGCCTGGCATTTCATGGCACCGCATGATGCTTCCAAAAAAGAAGCGGAACACAAGCCTGCCCTGCCCCCGGTATTTCTGAATATCGAACGTTTCACCGTTAACCTTCAACCGGATGGCAGCGAACAATACCTCCAGGCCGAGATCGTCGTACAGGTAAAAAATGAAGAGGCTGTAGAGATGTTGAAATTACACATGCCGCAGGTTCGCAGCCGACTATTGATGTTGCTGTCGAGCAAAACAGCAGAGGATATTTCGACTACGGAAGGCAAAAACAAACTGCTCGGCGATATGGTC
>JAYVLR010000221.1:0-10377 GCA_043759395.1 Thiobacillaceae bacterium | reverse complement strand
GAACAGTTAGGTCTCTACCAGGAGCGCATCCCGATTGTGACGCGCTCGGTCAAGGGACGTTTTCGCCGGTTCAAAACGGCTGTGCTGGTGCTGGCCTATGCGATATTTTTTCTGTTGCCCTGGTTGCCATGGATCCGGTTGGATGCGCCGTCGCAGGCAGTATTGTTTGATCTGCCTGCACGCCGCTTTCTGATTTTTGGCCTGACGGCATATCCGCAGGATGTCGTCTGGCTGGCGCTCCTGTTGTTTATTGCCGCCATTCTGCTGCTCTTCGTGACCGGTCTGGTCGGTCGTGCGTTTTGCGGCTACTTCTGTTTCCAGACCGTGTGGAGTGATTTTTTTATCTGGATTGAAGCCAGACTTCAAGGCGAGCGTCCGGCGCGCATTCGTTTGTATCGCCAGCCGTGGGATCGGGAAAAAATTCTCAAGGTGGGCGGAACCCACGTGCTGTGGATGTTGGCATCGTTCTGGACCGCCCTGAGTTTTGTCCTGTATTTTGGCTACGCGCCTGATCTGCTTGTGCGTTTTTTTCAGGGTGAGGCAGCCGGAGCCGCGTACCTCACTGTCAGCATATTGACCGTCTTGACCTACGCAGCGGCAGGCTTGATGCGCGATCAGGTATGCACCTATGTTTGTCCGTATGGGCGTTTTCAGAGCGCCATGTACGAGCCCCCTACGCTCGCTGTGCATTACGATGCGCGGCGTGGTGAAGGCGCGCATGGCCGCGCACCGGCGCGTGCCGGTTTGCGCACACTGGAGGCGCGGCACGCGCAGGGGCATGGCGACTGTGTTGACTGCAATCTGTGTGTCCAGGTGTGCCCAGCCGGCATCGACATCCGCGATGGCCTGCAATACAAATGCATCACCTGCGGGCTGTGTATCGATGCCTGCAACACCATTATGGATTCGTTTAATTTCCCGCGCGGCCTGATCCGGTACGACTCAGAGGCTAATCTGGCACTGGCCACACCTGACAAGCCCAGGCTGCACTGGAAGCGCCTGAATATTATTGGCTATGGTATCGCGCTGGCTCTGGTGACGGGCTATCTGGGATACAGCATAGTCACGCGCAGCAGCTTTGATCGCGCCGTTACCCAGATCCGCCAGCCGCTGTATGTCGTGCTGTCGAATGGCGATATTCGCAACCGCTATCAGGTTCGTCTGACCAATAAATCCGGGCGTGACATGCGTTATCAGATTGATGCGACGGGGCTGCCTGATGGCGCGCTGGATCTAGGCAATTTCCGTCAGGTCAGCATCAAAACCGGGCACAGCGTATTGGTTCAGGCCAGTGTCCGGCTGTCGCCTGCGTTAGCGGCACGTACCTCGACATTTAATTTGAGCATCACCCCGCTTGAGCTGCCGGGCGAACGTCGCGTGGAAGCCATTCGCTTTGACAAACCCGGAGTCCAGAAATGAGCACACTCGCAAGCCTGTTCGGTGGCCTGGTGCTGGTGCTGGTGCTGTACGGCGCAGGCGGCTGGAGCAAAACCCTGCCGACTGCCTTACGCGCAGTGCTGGCAAGCAGCCTGCCCTTGATCGCATATTTTTTATTCATCTTGGGGCGCTGGCCGGGACTGGACGTGGTCGCGATCCATGTTTCGGTTTTTCTTGCAACGGGTTTGATTCTGTACATGCTGACCCAGTACCGCCGCCGCAACGCGGGCCGCATGCACTGGATACCCAGACTCCTGGTTGGTTTTTTCGTCATGCTGGCAATCATCAACGCCTCGCTGTTATATATCTCCACGCACGGCTTGCCGCGACCGATCGCACGCCTGTGGCTGCCGCATGGAGACACCGTCAATAGCGGATTTTCCGGCGTGGTTGCACACGGACAGGAGGCCGCCAAAGCGGTGTCGTCCGAGTTGACCCGTTCCTATTCCGCAGCACAACTCGGCTGGCGTGTAGAGATCAACGGCTTGCTCGAAACCGCGCAGGCGCATCAGCGTATCAGCGTCAAAGTGCTGGATCGAACCGGTTTGCCAGTCAGTGGCCTCAAAGCCGAATTGCGGCTTGCCCGTCCCGGTGCCGCCGACTCGCAGGCAACGCTTCCGCTCTTTCAGATCGCAGCCGGCGAATACAGCGCGGCGCTCGACTTGCCCGCCAGCGGACGCTGGCTGATTGAGCTGCGGCTGACGCAGGGAGATCACCTCGGTTACCGTGAATCGCGCGAGGTCATTCGGCCATGAGTGGCATCATGGGCTTTCTGTTTGTGCTGTCGGGCGTGTTCGTCGTATTGATTGTTATAGGGGTGTTCTGGTCAATCAGAAGCGGCCAGTTCGACGACCTGGAAGGCCCCGCCGAACGTATTTTGACTGACGAAGACGACCCGCGCCTGCCGATTCGCCGTAACCGCACACTCCGCTGAAGTTGAGCGCGAGGTTTAATCGCAGAAATAGCGGATAGAACGCGTTTAACTTGAGCGCGCCGTCGTTAAATTCGGGAGCGTGGCGAGGCCACATTTCGGAGCGTGGTGTAGCGCAATAAGCTGGGCAAAGTCACGATTCAGTTTGCAATATCGCGACGGTTGTAGCGTTTTAAAAATTGATCTTGATACTGGTTAAAACCACCGCGTAAGTTTCGAGCCAGAAGCAGGCCACGCAAAGTACGTCGCCGGCACAAAACAGCGCAAAAAATAACGAATCAATAATCGCGATAAAAGTTCGTGGAGGAGAGCGGCATGACCTACCCTTTAGCCGACAGCCGACAGCCGACAGCCGACAGCCGACAGCCGACAGCCGACAGCCGACAGCCGACAATGCTGAAACGGTGTCTGACCCTGACCCCATTTATCGCCACGCAGGATGATCTGTTTCCTGAAGTCGGCAAGGCAGAACACGCGCTGGAAAAAATACAGGTATTGCTGCGTGTCTCTGCTGAAGGTTCAGATGACGACGTTGCCGAGCTGGTCGAGGCAATTCATCCCAGAGCGGTTAAGAAAGTTGCCGAATTACTGAGCTATCTGGTGCAACAAAATGCCTGGTGTGGTTTGGAGTTCAAGAATCATTTCTTCCGCTTTCAGAACTTCGATCAGCTACAGGCTTCAACAAACCGACTGCAGGAAGAAAATATTCACGAGCGGGACGAGGAATATATCGGTGAGTTTCAGTGCGTGCTCCCGACTAGTCGAACCTTTGAATTTAAGCTCTCCGACCAGCCTGGCATTCTGCGAGGCAAGGTGGATGCGGCAATCGATAATCCTGATCTTTTGAATCGGGATTGGCTGCACAAGCCCGTGAACCTGCGCTTGCACGTGATCCAGGTTGGCCAGGGTCGGCCACGCTTCACCTTCCCGGAAATGGCGGCCATTCGGTTGCTCGGCACAAACGGAATTTAATAGCGACCGATTGAGCGACTCCTGGGTCACGCATTAGCCGACCGTAGCAAGAGCCGAGGTCTTTCGTTCTCACATCGCTAAAACCATACGAGATATTCAGGGTACTCACCACGCATATCAAAACGGCAGCGCGAGATCGGGGGCGGCATCGTGGAACACGCGGCGGAAATCGGCCTGGATTTTTTCCAGCGCGGCGGTGTTGTCTGCCTCGAAGCGCAACACGATCACCGGGGTCGTGTTGGAGGGGCGCGCAAGGCCAAAGCCGTCTGCGTATTCCACGCGCAGGCCATCAAGTGTAATGATCTCTTGGGCATCCGGAAATTTCGCGGTTTTTTGCAGTCTTTCCATCAGTGCATAATGCTCACCTTCGGCCATCTGGATATTCAACTCGGGCGTGTTGATGGTGTCGGGCAGGCCGTGCAGGGTGGCGTTGATATCGGGCTGTTTGCTCAAGTATTCCAGCAGCCGCGCGCCCGCGTACATGCCGTCGTCAAAGCCGTACCAGCGCTCCTTGAAGAACACATGGCCGGACATTTCACCCGCCAGCAGGGCGCCGGTTTCGCGCATTTTGGCCTTGATAAAGCTATGGCCGGTTTTCCACAACAAGGGCCGACCGCCGCGCGCGCGAATCCAGTCAAACAGATTGCGCGTGGACTTCACGTCAAAAATGATTTCCGCGCCGGGATTGCGGGAGAGCACATCGTCTGCAAACAGCATCAGCTGACGATCCGGAAAAATAATGCTGCCATCCTTGGTGACCACGCCGAGGCGGTCGCCGTCGCCGTCAAATGCGAGGCCGATTTCTGCGTCGGAGGTTTTCAGTTTGGCGATCAGGTCTTGCAGATTGGCGGGCTGCGAAGGGTCGGGGTGATGGTTGGGAAAGTTGCCATCGACTTCGCAGAAGAGCTCTTCCACCGCGCAGCCCATGGCGCGGTACAAGGCGGGCGCAAATGCGCCGGGCACGCCGTTGCCGCAATCCACGATGATCTTCATCGGGCGGGCGAGTTTTACGTCGCCGATGATGCGGGCGAGGTATTCCGCTGCGATGTCGTATTGTCGATAGCTCCCCTCGCCATTGACTAGATCGTTATTCTCCAGCCGGGTGCGCAAGGCCTGGATCGTGTCGCCAGATAAGGTTTCGCCCCCCAATACCATTTTCAGGCCGTTGTAATCCGGCGGATTGTGGCTGCCGGTCACCATCACGGCGCTGTGCGTGTCGAGTTGATACGCAGCGAAATACGTCATCGGCGTGGCTACCATCCCCAGATCCACCACGCCTATTCCTGCTTTGCGGATGCCGCGTGCGAGTGCTGCCGCAAGCTCTTCGCCCGATAGCCGGCCATCGCGCCCGATACAGATTTCTGTCTGATGCCGCGCGACGGCTTCCGAGCCGATGGCGTGACCAATCGCTTCGACGATTTCGGGCGTCAAGGTTTTACCCACGATGCCGCGAATGTCGTAAGCCTTGAAAATTTCCTTGGGGGTATTCACAGCAGAAGCTCCTGATTGAAGTGTGCCGCTATTTTACCTGCGCCGCAGGATGGTCTGTCGAGACCGCTTACAATGACGGCCAGATATGATTTGCATGAAAGACCGGCAACAATGAATTCAATCAGGTTGGGACGCGATGCGTAATCTTCAGAAGCTGGCAGCAGGGGCGCTTGAAGACATTCTTGCGGGCGCAGCCCTGCATCAGGTCTTGCCGCAGCGTTTGCAAAACCTCGAAACACCGGGTGAGCGCGGTGCTTTGCAGGATATCGTCTATGGCAGTTTGCGCCACCTTGGCCGCCTGGATGTCTGGCTGGATGCGCTATTGCAGCGCCCCCTGACCGATCCGCAATTGGGATTACTGCTGCGCGTGGCACTGTATCAACTGGCCTATACTCGCGCTCCCGCGCATGCGGTGGTACACAATGCCGTCACCGCGGCAGGCGAGGGCTGGCGGCGCGGCTTGGCCAATGCGGTGCTGCGCAATTTTCAGCGGCGCCGCGCCGAGCTGGAAAAACTGGCGGATGGAATGCCGGTGGGGCGCTGGTCGCATCCGGACTGGTGGATCAAACGGGTGCAGGCCGATTACCCGGAACAATGGCAAAGCATTCTGCAAGCGGGATTGGCGCATCCGCCGTTTACGCTGCGCGTCAATTCGCGCCGCAGCACCGCCGAAGCCTACTTGCATCGACTGAATGATGCCGGGCTCCCTGCCCAGCAAACCGGCGTCTCAGCGCTGACGCTGGAAAAAGCGGTTGCGGTGCATCAGCTTCCCGGTTTTGCTGAAGGTGATGTCTCGGTGCAGGACGCGGGCGCGCAATGGGCGGCAGTGTTGCTTGATGTGCAGCCGGGTCAGCGTGTGCTCGATGCCTGCGCTGCGCCCGGGGGCAAGAGCGGGCATATTCTCGAACTCGCCGACCTTCAGTTGACCGCGCTGGATATTGACGGCGCGCGGCTCAATCGCGTGCGTGAAAATATGGATCGTCTGGGTTTGCACGCGCAGTTGGTGACGGGCGATGCAGCCATGCCCGCAAGCTGGTGGGACGGCCAGCCGTTCGATCGCATCCTGGCCGATGTGCCGTGCAGCGCGTCGGGTGTGGTGCGGCGTAATCCCGATATAAAATGGCTGCGTCGTCCAGAAGACATTGCCGGTTTTGCGCGACAGCAGGCAACCATGCTTGACGCGCTTTGGCCGCTGCTCGCCGCCGGTGGTAAATTACTGTACGCCACATGCTCGATTTTCCCTGAGGAGAATGACTTGCAGGTGCAAGCCTTTATCGAACGCCAGAATGCAATCGGCCAGGCACGGTCAGGCCAGGCTGAAGTCGCGCGCTGCGTACTGCCGCCCGCGATAGAGAATGGAAAAATTCTGCCTGATGCAACGCATGATGGTTTCTTTTATGCCCTGCTCCGCAAGTCGTAAGCGTCACGCTGGCTGGCTTTTTGCGGGCTGGCTGGCCTTGTTTGCCGCGCCCCAGATGCTGCATGCTGCCGAAGGCGTAAGCGTCAAATCCGCTGAAATTCATGCCGGAAACGAGGGCTACGAGCTGGATGCGCAATTTGCGCTGAACCCCAACCCCACGCTGGCGGACGCATTGGAAAAAGGCGTTGCGCTGCACTTTGTGGTGGAGCTGGAGATCGACCGTCCGCGCGGCTGGTGGTGGTTCAACGAAAGCGTTGTCGATGCCACGCGCCGCATGCGCATTTACTACAATTTGCTGTTGCGGCGCTATGTGGTGGATGCCGGATATATGACTAAAACCGCTGCGACGCTGGACGAGGCTTTATTGATTCTCGGGCGGGTAGAGCGCTGGCAGGTACTTGAACGTGGCGCGCTCAAGACCGGGCAAAAATATGCCGCGCGCATGCGCTTGCGGATGGATGTGTCGCAATTGGCCAAACCCTTGCAGATCAATGCGCTCGCCAGCGGCAAGTGGGATCTCGAATCCGCTTGGTATGGGTGGACATTCGATGCACCCGCCATCAGTAAACCGGCCACGCTCCTGCCCTGATTTTCATGCGCAGACTGATTCTGATTGCGGTTATCTTCGGTGCGATTTTGCTGGCCTTGCTGTTTTTGGCCAGCGGCAATAGCGGTCTTTTTTCCGATAATCTTCCGATACTTTTTATTGCGGGTGGCACAGTTGCCGTGGCCTTGCTGGCGCTGGTTGGCTGGCAGTTATGGCTTTTACGGCGCCGTATCCGGCGCGGTGTGTTTGGTGCCCGCCTGACGCTGAAATTGCTGTTGATGTTTGGTCTGGTGGCAACCTTGCCGGGACTGGTGGTGTATGGCGCTTCGGTGTTTTTTCTGAACCGCTCGATCGAAACCTGGTTTGATGTGCGTGTCGATAACGCCCTTGGCGCAGGCGTTAATCTGGGGCGCGCTGCGCTCGACGATTTACTCGAAGACCTGAACAAGAAATCCCAGCGCATGGCACTGGCGCTGTCAGATGAGGGCGCGGGGTCGATGATCACGCTCTTGTCTACGCTGCGCGAGCAAGGCGGCGTTCAGGAACTGGCGCTGTTTGACGAGCGCGGCGGAGTGGTAGCGCTTGCCGGGAGTGAGCGCGGCGGCTTGTTGCCCGTGCTGCCGGACAAATCTTTGTTATGGCAAGTCCGCCAGCAGAAGCCCTACAGCCGGCTGGAGGATTTGCCCGAACGCGGCCTGGTGATGCGTGTGCTGGTGCCGGTTTATACCACTACGCTGGCTGGCGAAACCCGCGTGCTGCAACTGGTGCAGCCGGTGCCGGCGAGTCTCGCGCGTGACGCACAGGCGGTGCAGACCGCCTATCAGGAATATCAGCAAATCGCGGTCTCGCGTCTTGGTTTGAAGCGTATTTATGGTGCGGCGCTCACGCTTACCCTGTTGCTGACCTTGTTGATGACTATCGTCGTGGCCTATTTGCTTTCCGAGCGACTGGGCGCGCCGCTGCGCACCCTGGCACGCGGCACGCGCGCAGTCGCTAAAGGCGATTTTTCGCAAATGCCGACCGTTGCGGGCAGGGATGAACTCGGCATGCTGATTTTGAAATTCAACCGCATGACGCGCCAGCTGTCGGAAGCGCGTCGGCAAGTTGCGCTGAACCATCAGGAAACCGAGCAGGCCAAGGCTTTTCTGGAGCGGGTGCTGGCCAAGCTGTCGTCCGGCGTGGTGGTGCTGGATGAGCATTTGCGGGTGCGCACCGTCAATGATGCCGCCGCGTTGATTCTGGGCATTCATCCTGCCGCGCTGATTGCACAGGTCTTGACTGAGCTCGGCCAGCCTGGCGAAGCCCTGCGCGATTTCAGCGCGCGTGCTGCCGCGCAGTTTCAGCAGGACGACATTGAATGGCAGGATCAGATTGATTACGCCGGATCCGGCGGCAGCCAGACTTTGCTTGCGCGCGGGACGCGCTTGCCCGCCGGCGTGGAACGCGGCTATGTGCTGGTGTTTGACGATGTCAGCAAACTGATTCATGCCGAGCGCAATGCTGCCTGGAGCGAGGTCGCGCGGCGATTGGCGCACGAAATCAAAAACCCGCTGACGCCTATCCAGCTATCGGCCGAACGACTGGCGCACAAACTGAGCGGGCGGCTGGACGCGGCGGGTGCGGAGTTTTTGTCGCGCTCGACGCAAACAATCGTCAACCAGGTGGCCGCGATGAAGAGCATGGTCGATTCGTTTGCCAACTATGCGCGGATGCCGAAAGCCACCTTGAGCGCATTGAATTTGAACGGCTTGGTGCGTGAGATCCTGAGTCTGTACGACACCAAAGTCTTGGGCGTACAGCTGGAACTGGAAGAAAATTTGCCCTTGATCGCCGGGGACTCTACATTATTGCGCCAAGTGATACATAATCTGTTTCAGAACGCACAGGATGCGCTGGTTGACCACCCGTCGCCGCACGTCACTGTGACCACACAGCAAGAGAATCAGTCAGTCTGTCTAACGATAAAAGATAACGGGGCGGGATTTCCGGAAAATTTGATGGCGCGTCTGTTCGAACCCTACGCTACGACCAAGGCCAAAGGAACTGGCCTCGGCTTGGCTATCGTGAAGAAAATCGTGGAAGAACACCAGGGCAGCATTCAGGTAGAAAACCTGAAACCGAATGGTGCGTCGATTCGAATTGCGTTGCCGATTTTTAGTGCGGGCGGGGAGCGGCCACAGTGAGCGGTCATATTTTGATTGTCGATGATGAAGTCGGCATACGCGAACTACTGGCCGAAATTCTGACCGATGAAGGCTACGATGTGCATCTCGCAGAAAATGCCGAGGCCGCGCGCGCATTCCGCACCAAGATGCGCCCCGATCTGGTTTTGCTCGACATCTGGATGCCGGATACGGATGGCGTGACCCTGCTCAAGGAATGGGCGGCAGGCGGTAAGCTCACCATGCCTGTGGTCATGATGTCAGGCCATGGCACGATTGATACGGCGGTCGAGGCGACCAAGCTGGGTGCTGCCGACTTTCTGGAAAAACCCGTTGCCCTCGCCAAGCTTATCGACACCGTTAACCGTGTGATCAAGCGTGGCGTGACGCCGCCGCGTCGTGCGCCCTCGCTGGAGCTGGCCGCCTTGGGTCGCAGCCCGATGATCCTGGAACTGAAAAAACGCCTGACGCAAATTGCCGGGAGTACAACACCGGTATTGCTCACCGGAGAGGCGGGCAGCGGTTTTCATTTGTGTGCCAATTTTCTGCATCAGCCGGGCAGTCCGTGGGTCGAGATTAGCGATCGCGCACAGCTGGTTTCCGAACCCACCAGCTTTGTAGAGAAAGTCGGAAACGGCACGCTTTTTTTGCCGGATATCAGCGAACTGGCTCGACTGGAACAGAAGGGGCTGGCGCTGATTCTAGACAAAATAGAAGGCACAGGAGCACGTCTGGTCTGCGCCACCAGCCGCAGTCTGGAGCCGCTGATGGCAGCGAGTGAATTTGATGCGCGTTTGTTTTATCGCCTGTCCAGCGTGAACGTACGCATCCCTTCGTTGCGTGAGCATCGTGAGGATGTGCCGGATATTGCCAACTTCATGCTGGCGCAACTCATCGAGGAAGGTGTGTGTCCGTTGCGTCGTCTGACGACGGCGGCACTCAACCATCTGCGCAATTTTGACTGGCCGGGCAACTTGCCGCAGTTGAATAATGCGGTTCGCACGCTCGCAGTCACCGCGCTCATCAGCGAAATTGACGCGCCCGATGTTGACCGCGTGGTTTCGCCGATGAAACAGGCCGCTGCGCCCGCCGCAACGCAGTCGATCTCACTTGATATTCCGCTTCGCGAAGCGCGCGACGCTTTTGAGCGCATGTATTTTGAGCATCTGATTCAACAAGAGGGCGGCAGTATGACGCGCGTGGCGGACAAGTCCGGCCTTGAGCGCACGCATCTTTACCGCAAACTCAAACAACTTAATATTCGTCACGGGCGCCGACTGGACGAAGACCTGTAATTCCATTTCAAAATCAATAATCTCTCTGTCGGCTTCGCCTTACCCGCAAGGGGCAGGCCGGATTCGTAAGCCGCTAAAGCGGCAACGACTCCGCACTGCCGTGCTACAGCGCTGTCTGCGGC
>JAYVLR010000220.1:0-19666 GCA_043759395.1 Thiobacillaceae bacterium | reverse complement strand
CAGGCGCGCGAGCAGTCGTTTTATGCCGACTCAGCGTTGGCGGTGGCGCGAGCCGAACAAGCCAGGCTGCAATCGCGTGAGCGCTTGACCCGGCTGATGGGACTGCCCAATCCCGACAAGTTGAAACTGCCCGAGCGCCTGCCCGATCTGCCCAAGGCTTTGCCGCAACTGTCCGATACCGAGCAACAGGCAATGGATTCGCGCCTGGACTTGCAGATGGCGCGGCTGGAAACCGAGGCATTGGCAAAAAACCTGGGGCTGACCCGGCGCACGCGGTTCATCAACGTGCTGGAACTGGGCGCGATCAACAACAGCTCGAACGAGGCGCCGGTGCAACGTGGTTACGAAATCAGCTTCGAGCTGCCGCTGTTCGACTGGGGACAAACCCGTGTGGTACAGGCCGAATCGCGCTATCGGCAGGCGCTCGCGCGCGCTGCTGAAACTGCGGTCAATGCGCGCTCCGAGGTGCGCGAAGCGTATGCCACGCAACAGAGCCAATTCGCGATTGCGCGGCATCTGCAGGACGAAGTGGTTCCGTTGAAAAAACGCATCTCGGACGAAAACCAGCTGCGCTACAACGGCATGCTGATTAGCGTGTTCGAACTGCTGGCCGATGCCCGCTCGCAAATTGCCGCGGTCAACGCCGCCATCGACTCCCAGCGCGACTTCTGGATCGCCGAGGCCAACCTGCAGATGGCGCTGGTCGGTACACCGGGTGCTACAACTCCCTCCGCGACTAACGCTTCTGCGCCTGCCGATATGGCAGGCGGACACTGAAAGGATTTTTGATGACTTCAAGACGTGATTTTTTCAAGTTCACCGGCGCAGTCGCTGCAGCCAGCGTAAGCCCGGTCGCGATGGCGGCCTTGCCCGAGATTATCAGCATGGACAAAGCCGACACGCAGCCCCCATTAACGCCGCCGAATGGCCGCCCCTACAACGCCGTCGTCACGCTGAACGGCTGGACCTTGCCGTGGCGCATGCGCGACGGCGTGAAGGAGTTTCACCTGGTCGCCGAGCCGGTGGTGCGCGAGATCGCACCGGGGATGCGCGCGCATCTGTGGGGCTACAACGGGCAGTCGCCCGGACCGACGATCGAGGTGGTGGAAGGCGACCGCGTGCGGATTTATGTCACCAACAAACTGCCCGAACACACGACCATCCACTGGCATGGCCAGCGCCTGCCCAACGGCATGGACGGCGTCGGCGGCCTCAACCAGCCGACCATCCAGCCGGGCAAGACTTTCGTCTACGAGTTCGTCGCGCGCCGCCCCGGCACCTTCATGTACCACCCGCACGCGGACGAAATGACGCAGATGGCGATGGGCATGATGGGCTTCTGGGTCACGCATCCCAAGGGCAAACATCCGCTAATCGACACCGTTGACCGCGATTTTTGCTTTTTGCTCAACGCCTACGACATCGATCCCGGCAGCGCCACGCCGCAGATCAACACCATGCTCGATTTCAATTTGTGGACCTGGAACAGCCGCGCGTTTCCGGGCATCGATACCTTGAACGTGCGCCTCGACGACCGCGTGCGCATCCGCATGGGCAACCTCACCATGACCAATCATCCGATCCACTTGCACGGGGTGGAATTCGAAGTCACCGGCACCGACGGCGGCCCGACGCCCAGAGGCTCGCGCTGGCCGGAAGTCACTACCGACATCGCAGTCGGCCAGATGCGCCAGATCGAGTTTCTGGCCGACGAGGAGGGCGACTGGGCGTTTCATTGTCACAAGAGCCACCACACCATGAACGCGATGGGGCACGCCGTGCCGACTATGATCGGCGTCGATCACACCGGGCTTGCGGGCAAGATCAACAAGCTCATTCCCGACTACATGGTGATGGGCGAACGCGGCATGGCCGACATGGCCGAGATGCCGATGCCGATCCCCGACAACACACTGCCGATGATGGGCGGGCAGGGGCCGTTCGGCTCGGTCGAGATGGGTGGCATGTTCTCGATGATGAAAGTGCGACGCACGCAGAAGCGCGGCGATTATTCTGACCCCGGCTGGTACAAGCAGCCGCCTGGTAGCGTGGCGCACGAAGTCACCAGCGCGCTGTCAGAACCCGTACGCGCGCCGCAAGCCGCTTCGCCTAAAGGTGTCCCTGGCGATGTTGAAATGACCGTACGCAAACCCACCGGCCATGCTGGCCATTGAAAGGAAAAAATGAAAACCACTGCTTTAATATTGACCGCTCTGCTGGCTGTGCCCCTGACAACAACCGGCACACTAACCCTGGCCCATGCCGACAGGAAGCCCGCACCGGCCACCAAGACCGCGGCCGAACAGACCGACTGGGGGATCGCGGGCAAGCCCGCCAGGGTCACGCGCACGATCAAGATCGACATGACCGATGCCATGCGCTTTACGCCTGACAAGATCACCGTGAAGCAAGGCGAGACCGTGCGTTTCATCGTCGCCAACAAAGGGCGGATGCGGCATGAAATGGTGATCGGGACTCCCGAAAAGCTGGTTGAACACGCCGCCTTGATGCGCAAGTTTCCCGGAATGCAACACGACGCGCCTAACCTGGCGCACGTGGCACCCGGCAAAACCGGTGAAATAGTCTGGAACTTTAATCGCCTGGGCGCGTTCGAATTTGCCTGTCTGGTCGCCGGGCATTACGAAGCAGGTATGCGCGGCACCCTCACTGTGACCCCCGCCCTCAAGCAAGGAGATGCAAACGTGAATAACAAACTGAAAATCGCATTGGTTCCGTTAGTTGCCGGCTTGGCGACTGCCCCGCCGCTGCAAGCCGAGACTGTAACCGCGCCCACCGCGCAAGTCGCTCCGGCGGCCCAATCCGAGGCGATAAGCGAAGGCGTGGTACGCAAGATCGACGCGGCCAACGGCAAGATCACGCTCAAGCACGGCCCGCTCGTCAACCTCGATATGCCGCCGATGACCATGGTGTTTCAGGTAAAGTCTCCCGACCTGCTAAATGCCGTCAAAGTGGGCGATGCCGTGAAATTCCGCGTCGAGAACATCAAGGGCGCGTATACCGTGACCGTGATCAAGCACGCGACGCCGTAAAGCACGGCCCGCCGCCAGCCGTGTCCGCCGTCGGCGGGCACGTTCGCTGCAACTCCGCGTAGCAAAACCGGGCAGCATCACGGCGACTCAGGTCGCCGTTTTTTTGGTTTTTATTTTTTCGTCGCCGCCGTACACGCCGCTGTGATCGAACGGCAACCAGCCGGATGACCCGTCGGTTTTGATCCGCCCCCGGACGCGGTACGGCACGCCTTCCTGCAAAGTTTCTGGCGGCAGCGTTTTGATTTGCTGCAGCAGGTTCTGCGATTGCGTGACAGCTTCGACATGCAGCCGTTCGCTGGACAAAGCCGGAATCAGCATCGTGGCGCGCGCCAGCCCTTTGGCAAACGCGCGGCCATTCACTTCCAGCTCAAAATCCAGCGCTTCAATTTTGATGTCGAAGTCGTTTGGATTGTTGACGCGCAAGCTCACATCAAAACGCTGTTCGAACAGACCCAGGCTTTTGAGGTTGACCTCAGCCACGCTCACCTTCGGCGCCTGGGCGTTATATGGCAGGCCGGAACACGCCGCAAAAGTCGCGGCCAGCAACAATATTGATAAGGTTTTTAGCATGGCAAAATCCTAGGAAAATTCAGCGCACAGACGCGCAATCATCTGTTCAGCCTGCGCAGGATAACCGCCGCCAAACAGATTGGCGTGGTTCAAAACATGATAGAGATTGTAGAGCGTTTTGCGTACCGCGTAGCCCGCATCCAGCGGCCAGACCTCGCGGTACGCGGCATAAAACGCCGGCGCAAAACCGCCAAACAGTTCGGTCATCGCCAGATCGCATTCGCGGTCACCGTAATACACTGCCGGATCAAAAATTACCGGCCTGCCGTCAACCAGATAAGCATGGTTGCCGCCCCACAAGTCGCCGTGCAACAGAGACGGCTGCGGCTGATAGTCGGTAAAAAAAACGCCGAGATTAGCCAGTAATTTTTCGCCATGGGCTTGTAATTGGCCGCCGTAGCCGTTTTTGGCAGCGAGGCGCAACTGAAAGCCGATACGCTGCCCGCGCAAAAAACCAGGCCAAGCCATGGTCTGCACATTTAGCTGTGGCGTGCTGCCCAGCGTATTGTCGCGGTGCCAGCCAAAAGTGTTTTGCGTAGTTCGATGCATCTGCGCAAGCTGGTGCCCCAGTGTGGCGGCATCACCGTAGCTGCGTAAATCCAGGTGCGCCAGCACCAGAAAAGCCTGGTTCTCTGCTATGCCATGGCAAATCAGGCGTGGTGCCAACACGCTCTGCGTGGATAAAATTTCCTGCAAACCTGCGGCTTCAGCCTCGAACATCGCCAGACGGGGAACTTCGTTCAGCTTGACGAAAAAACTGCGCTTCGTGTCGGCGAGTTTGAAGCTCTGGTTGAGGCGCCCGCCGCCGATATGCTGCATATCCGTGCCGTGAAACGGCTCGCTGGTGGCGCGGGCAATGGCTGCACTGATCGCTTGTAGCAGCGGCATTTCAGATCAGCGCTTGAATACGAATTTTTAATTGCGCGTGCGCGGCACGCAACGCCGCTTCGGCAGCGTCGGGGGTCGTTGCACGGCTGAAAATGAACCCAAGGTAGCTCGCGCCCTCTGGCGGCGGAGCGACAATCTGGCCGATAGCGGCAGTGACTTCAATGCTGGTAATGTGCGGCACGGCGCGTGCCGCCGCCACGCCGTCCACTGCCTGGAACAGGCCGGCGGCCGGGATGGGGATCATCATGACACCCGCTGCGGATTGGCTTGCCTGAATCGTCAGCGGCAGTCCCACGGCATGGCGCAGCACGATTTCTGCCGAGCTCACGCCAAGCGTGGCTGTCAACGTACGCCCGCACAAACCGCCCATAGCGCGCGGCGCGACTTCAAGCAGCCATACGCCTGCATCGTTGATGCGCGCTTCGGCGTGGATCGCGCCTTCGACGATCCCGGCAGCGATACAGGCGCGGCCAACGGTATCGGCAATAGCCGTCTGTGTCGCCGCAGGCAAGCGCGAGGGCGTGACATAAATTGATTCTTCAAACGTAGGGCCATCGAGCGGATCGGGCTTGTCGAACAAGGCAAGCACGCTGAGCTCGCCTGCCTGCATCACGCCGTCTAGCGCCACCTCAACGCCAGGAATAAAACATTCGGCCAGCACGCCGAGCGCATCCGCCTGGCGCAAATGACGCGCCTGTATGCGCCGCACCTGAATCAGCGCGCGCCGCAGTTCATCGGGATTGTCGGCGCGAATCACACCCTGGCTGGCGTTGAGTTGGCGCGGCTTGACGACCAGCGGAAAACCCAGGCTGAACGCGGCAGATTCCGCATCGCCTTCGTTTTGTAAAACCGAAAATGCCGGGTGCAACAAACCCTGCGCCTGTTGCATCTGGCGAAAAGATAGCTTGTCGCGCAGACGCATCACTGCGTCAACCGCATTGCCCGGCAAGCCCAGCGCGCAGCGCAGATGCGCGGCGAGTTCAACGCCGTGGTCATCGCTGGCGAGCACCGCGTCGACGGGCTGACGCAGTGCTGCAAGAATTTGCGGCACGCTGGTTTCGGGCTGGTCAAACGGCACACTCATCAGCGGCGGCAAGCCCCAGCCGGGCGCTAAACGATGGCAATAGTCGGCGCAGGCAACGATTTCCACGCCAAGCGCGTGCGCTGCGTCCTGAAAGTCCTGATTGGCGTAGCCCGCAGCGGGGAGCAGCAGCAAAACACGCATCTAAAAACTTGCGAGCTGGGTCTCAGTCGGCTCCGCGCAGCAATACCACGGCTCGGAGTGATGCGGGATGGGCGCGCCGAACTGTGGGGGGTCAAGCGCTGGCGCTGGCTCGCCCAACGCGGCGTGGGTGTGCGCCCAGAGTCCGGCAAACACTTCGGCGCGCGACAGATTGTTTTTTTCGGCCTGCATCACCCAGGCCATCAGCTCGCTTTGCAAAACATCGGCGCGCGCATCCTCCGCCTGCCACGGATAACCCAGCATCGCGTGATCGAATTCGCCGACACGCGCGGCAAACTCGGGCAAGCGCATCAGATACGAGCCCTGCGGCACCAGCAGGCGGATGACCAGTTGCACCGGCGGCACGGCCTCGACCAGCTTCAGGCGCAACAGTGTGGCGAGCAGTTCACGATAGCCCGCGAGCGTCGTCCACGGCGTAAACGGCACGAAGGTGGGCGCAAGCGCAATGCCGAGTTCACGGCTGTGTGCCAGCGCGGCCTCAAACCCGGCACGGGTGTGACCCTTGTCAAGATAACCGAGGATGTCGTCATCGACCGACTCGACGGCGGTGACAATCAACAACAGGCCACACTGTTTCATGCGCGGCAGCAGCGCGGCATGGTTAAGCAAATGCTCGATCTTGATCGTCGCGTCCCAGGTGATGTGCGGAAAACGCGTATGAAGGGCTTCGGCGATATGCAACGCATGGGTCGGGCCGTTCATGAAATCGGGGTCGCCAAAGCTGATATGTTCTGCGCCTGCGGCAATTTGCTGGGCAATGTCGGCGATCACCACCTCCACCGGCACCGCGCGGAATTTGCCTTCGTACACCGGCACCACCGGGCAGTGGCGGCACAGGTGTTTGCAACCGCGACTGGCCTCGGCAAAGCCGACACGGCGCTGACTGCCATCGGCCAGCAGCAAATGCGCGTAGCGATCCAATGCGGGCAACACGCTGCGATCCGGTGTCAGAAACTCGATCTTGTCGCGGCGAATATGGATCGCGGAGCCAGACACACCCGACTCGACCCAGGCCAGCAAGTCCGGCTCGGATTCGCCTCCAAAAATCGCCTCCACGCCAAGATCGCGCAGCCACGCCGCATTCATCGGTGCATACAGGCCGAACGCAGCGAGGTGTGCAGCAGGCGCGAGCTCACGGATTTTTGGCAGCGCAGCGGCGGCAATGCGGGTCGCGGTATGCATCCCCAGATAAACCGCCACGTATTCGGCATCCTTCAGCACCAGCGGATCCAGCTTTTGCTGCGACAGATCGAGGCAGGCCAGGCTGATCCCGGCGCGTTTGAACCAGGCCGCAGGCTCGGCCAGGTTGAACGGTTGCCGCCCGAGTTCATACGGGCTGATTAAAACAACGCGCGCCCCGAAGGGCGCGTCGGTGGTCGGACAAACAGACATTGCATGCCTTTAAAAACCATTAACCACAGGTTTATTTTGCCTTGGGTCGCAGCGCAAACGCGTGTGCGATGCCCGGATCGCGGGTGGCACCGGCGGCATCCATGCGGCGCAGGTATTCGGCCCACATGTCCTCGTAATTTTGGCCGAGTTCGCGCAGGTAATCCCAGGAAAAAATGCCGGTATTGTGGCCGTCGGAGAACTCGAAATTCAGCGCGTACAAGCCCACCGGCTCGGCGCTGTTGATCAGTATTTCGCGTTTGCCAACCTGCAGCACTTCCTGCCCCGGGCCGTGGCCGCGCACTTCGGCGGACGGCGAATACACGCGCAGGAATTCGAACGTTAAATTAAAGCGCGTGCCGTCGGAAAACGCAATTTCGAGCTTGCGCGAAGTCTGGTGAAGCTTGATTTCAGTAGGGGTAACGCCAGCCATGATGACCTGCTTTGATAGGTTGTTGAGAAGAGTCTATACCACCGCCCGGATCAAAAAAACCCCAAGAACAAGCAGGTTGGAGCGGTGTTTTTGTGAAAATGGTGCGTCCGGCGCGATTCGAACGCGCGACCCCTGCCTTCGGAGGGCAGTACTCTATCCAGCTGAGCTACGGGCGCGGGGAAGCGCGAAGCATAGCGGTTTCGCCTTGCGTCGTCTATCCATGCCGGGCAGCTTTCCTTATAATGCGCGGTTTAATCGTCACTCACTTTATTCAAGGAATTCGATATGGCTGACCCGAATGCCAACATGACTCACTCCACCCCGCAGGAAATCATTATTTCCGTTGTTGCGGGTTTGATCGCACCGCTTCTGGCCATTTTCCTGGTGGTTCAACTGATTCTGGGTATCCAGAACAAGCAAGTGGATACCGATACCAGCGAAGCCGCAAACAAGGCCGTCACGTCGCGAATCCAGCCCTTTGCCAAACTGGTGGCGCTGGATGCCAGTGCGCCTAAAGTCGAACAGTCCGGCGAGCAAGTCTTTGGCTCTGCGTGTACGGCCTGCCATACGCCCGGCGCGCTGGGCGCACCCAAATTCAACTCCAAGGCAGATTGGGGTTCGCGCCTGGGTCAAGGCTTCGACACGCTGGTCAAGCATGCGGTAGAAGGCATCCGCCAGATGCCTCCTCGCGGCGGCAATCCCGATTTGTCCGATACGGAAATCGCGCGCGCTGTGGCTTATATGGCCAATTCCAGCGGGGCAAGCTTTAAAGCACCGGAGGCTGCCGCTGCCGTCCCCGCTACAGCCGCTGCGGCAACGGGCGGTGGCAAGCCAGAGAAAACAGAGAAAGCGGAAGCTCCCCAAGCTGTCGCTGCTAGCGGCAAAGGTGAAGCGGTATACAAGCAAGCTTGTGCAATGTGCCACGCGGCGGGTGTCGCCGGTGCGCCGAAACTGGGCGACAAAGCTGCCTGGGGGTCACGACTCACTAAAGGTAAAGACGCTTTGTATACCTCGGCACTGAAGGGCAAAAATGCCATGCCCGCCAAAGGCGGCAATGCTTCGCTGTCGGATGCCGATGTCAAAGCAACGGTTGACTACATGGCCGGCGAGGCCAAGTAACGCCGGATACGATGGCCAAAGTCTGCCCTCAATGCGGTGATGCAAAAGCGCGGCGTTCCGCGCTGCATTCGAGTGACGGGCTGTCTCGCATCCTGTTCTATACCTGCTACCGTTGCCGCGCGTGCCGCTTTCGTTTCTGGCGGATCAGCCTGTTAAAACCGGTTGTGCTGGCCGGCCTGCTTGCCCTTGCCCTTTTTTCCGGGTGGTGGCTGGCAAACGATAACCGCGCCCGCGTTTCCGCACCCTCGGCCGAAACGGCCTACGGCCAGATCACAACACGCGCAAACCGGGGCGATGCGGATGCACAGCTCCTGATGGGTCTGCGTTATGCCGAAGGCAACGGCACCATCAAAAATGAAAAAGAGGCCGCACGCTGGTTTGAAAAAGCGGCGCATCACAATGTTGCCGAAGCGCAGTACCGCTATGGCCTGGCGCTCTTGGAAGGGCGCGGCGTAGTGCAGGATTACAAGGCCGCGTTTCACTGGATCGAACTGCCCGCCAAGCGCGGCCACTCGCTCGCGCAATACAGCCTGGGCGAGCTTTATCGTTATGGTACCGGCACCGGGATCGACAAAGCGCACGCCTACCTCTGGTTCAATCTGGCCGCCGCGCAAGGCGTGGACATTGCAGCCAAGGCACGCGACGGCCTGGTCTGGCAACTCAAGCCGGAACAGATTGCCGCCATGCAGACCGAGGCACAGCGCATCAGCCTCGGCCATCCCGAGACACTCAAACCAGCATCCTCCGGCCCAATAAATCAGAAGTAATCTCGGGCTTATCGGGTGCTCGGTCCGTGTCCCGACTCGCCGATCACGTGCCCCGCTTCCAGCGGCCACAACTGATGTGCATCAAGCAACAACCGGTAGCGGGTCTCCTGCGCATCGGCCTGCGCCTGGCGCGCGGCCAGGCGCGCCTCCTGCGCCAACCGGCGCGCGGCGAGTACCTCGGATAAACTGCCTTCCCCCAATTGATAAGCGCGCGCAACAAGTTCCGCACTGCGGCTGAGATTGTCTTCCGCCGCGCGGCTCGCCTGCCAGGACTCAAACGCGCCCGCTGCGGCTTCATAGGTATTGGCCGCTTCTGCCTGCAAACGAGCCTGCGTGGCAGCAACGCGTGCTTGCATCGCCGCTGCCTGTAACAGCGCACCGCGCGCGACAGCACTGCGCGCCGCACCCGGCAGCGGCAGCGTAATGCCCACGCCCAACACTTTTTCGTCACCACCGCGTTCGCTGGCAAAACGCACACGCAGTTCGGGGTCGGGGGCGCGTCCTGCTTCGCTGCGCTGCGCTTCTGCGCGCCAACGGTCGGCCTCGGCACGCAGCGCAAACAGCTCATGGTTGTGCTCCAGAATTTCATCGCGCCAGTACGCCGCGTCGTGCGGGACGGTTTCAGGCTCACCGAGTTGCGGCGCGACGGACATCGGCACCCGGGGGAAGCGCGCCGCCAGATCGTTGGCTGCGCTACGCATGCGCTGTTTCGCTTGCGCGCGTTGCGCTTCGGCTTGCGCCAACGCCGCATCCATCGCCAGTTTTTCCACCCGCGCGGCATCGCCCGCCTTAATGCGCCTGGCGACGGTATCGACTTGCGCACGCAGCAGTCCGGCTTGCTTATCCCATTCCGCCACTAGTGCGGCTTCACGTTCCCAAACAAACCAGGTACGCAACAGGTCGCGCCCCGCTTCATGCATAGCCTCGCCTTGGGCTGCTTCGGCAGATTTCACCAGCGCGTCGCCCAAGGCGCTATCGCTGCGGGCTTTTCCCGGCAGACGAAAAGCGCGGCTCACGCCCGCCTCCCACTCGGCAAAATTGCCGCCCGGGGTGCTATTGATATTGCGTTGCGCCAAACCCGCGCTGACGTGGAACTCATGCGCGCCGGCCTGTAATTGCGCACGCCGGGTTTTCTCGATCTCGATGGTGGCGCGTGCGGCTTGCACCATGGGATGCTGCTGCAACGCCAGAAGGGCCTGTGCTTCCGGCGGCAAGTCCGCGCCCGGCAACGCTGCCCAGACTGGAGATACCAGACCTGCGGCCAGTAAAAATACAAAAACGGGTTTCATTCAAATCTCCCAAAATCAATAACCGGCGACATCCACCAGGCCAGACCTGCGGTGCGCGCTTCCGTTTGCAGTTGTGCGATCAAGGCGCGTGCGGCGGCTTCCTCGGTAACGATCTGAAATTGCGTTTGCACGACGCGCCCGCTGACTTCTTCTGCAGTGCTGCGCGCGGATGCGCTCGCACCGTGGCCGAGTGCCGCCACGGTCGTAAATCCGGCCGCCCATTCCGGATGGGCGAGCAGAAAGTCGGCGGTGTCTTCTTCCAGCACGCAGGGCACCACCAGAGTCAAAAGTGTTTTCATGCGATCTCTCCATTTGCGCGAGTTTCATTAACGTCGGGCTTTGAAAATCCATAACGGCGATACAGGATGGGCAGCAGCACCAAGGTCAGCAGCGTGGACGTGACCAGGCCGCCGATGACGACAATGGCGAGCGGCTTCTGGATTTCCGAGCCGGGCCCGCTCGCAAACAGCAGCGGCACCAGGCCAAAAGCAGCGATGCTGGCGGTCATTAATACTGGCCGTAGCCGTCGCTTCGCGCCTTCGACTACCACCTCGTCCAGCGCCATGCCTTGCGCGTGCAACTGGTTGAAGTACGACACCAGCACCACGCCGTTCAACACCGCGATGCCCAAGAGCGCAATGAAACCGACGGAAGCTGGCACCGACAGATACTGCCCCGACACCCATAACGCGAGCATGCCGCCGACCATCGCAAACGGAATATTGGCGAGTACCAGCACCGCCTGCCGCACGTTTTTGAAGGTGACGAACAACAGCGCAAACACCAGCAGCAAGGCCACTGGCACGACCACCGCCAGGCGCGCAGCGGCGCGTTGCTGGTTCTCGAACTGCCCGCCCCAGCTCATGCGATAGCCTTCCGGCAGTTTGACCTGCGCGGTGATGGTGCGTTTGGCCTCTTCGACAAATCCGACCAGATCGCGTCCGCTGACGTTGGCCTGCACCACGACAAAACGCGCGGCGTTTTCCCGCCCAACTGCGACCGGGCCTTCGACCTTGGCGATGCGCGCGACGCTGGTGAGCGGTACGCTCGCGCCGTTCGGCAAGGTAATGCGCATCCCTTCAAACAGCGCGGGCGAAGTGCGCAGCGCTTCGTCCCCGCGCAGCACCAGCGGCGTGCGCCGCATGCCTTCCTGCACCACGCCGATTTTGACGCCTTCAAGCTGCACTTTCAGCAAGTTCGCCAGCACGTCGGATTCCAGCCCGAGTCGGCCCGCAGCGAGGCGGTCGATTTCAACCTTGAGATATTGCACGCCGCCGTTCTTGATCGTGAACACATCGGTCGCACCCGAAACTTTGTTCAGCGTGGTTTCCACTTCACCCGCCAGCCGGTTGAGCATATCGAGGTCAGCGCCGAATATTTTTACCGCGAGATCGCCGCGTGTGCCGGTGAGCATCTCGGACACGCGCATGTCAATCGGCTGGGTAAAGGCAATCACGATGCCGGGGAAATCTTCCATGACACGGCGTATCTCTCCGATCAGCCAGTCCTTATCAGGGCGGCGCCATTCCTGCATCGGCTTGAACACCATGAAAGTATCGGTCTGGTTCAACCCCATCGGATCGAGTCCCAACTCGTCCGAACCCGAGCGTCCGACAATGCGGGAGATTTCGGGTATCTGACGCAGCAAAGCCTGCTGTACCCGGGTGTCGGTTGCGACCGAACCTTCGAGGCTGATCGAGGGTAGCTTCTCCAACTGCAAAATCAGATTGCCTTCGTCCATCGTCGGCATGAAAGCCTTGCCGATGAAGGGATACGCCGCTGCCGCGAGTGCGACCGACACGGCGGCGGCAATGAAGACGCGGCGCGGGCGAGCCAGCGCTGCTTTAAGCAAGGGCTCGTACAGCGCCAAGGCTTTGCGCGGCAACCAGGGGTCGCTATGCGCACCGGGTTTTAACAACATCGAACTGGCTGCCGGAATAAAAGTCAGCGCCAGCAACAGCGAGCCGGCCAGGGCGTAGACGATGGTCAGCGCGACCGGCGCAAACAGCTTGCCTTCCAGCCCTTCCAGCGTCAGCAGCGGAACGAATACGATGGCGATGATGAGCACGCCGGAAAATACCGGCTGCGTCACTTCGCGCACCGCGCGGTAAATCAGGTGCAGGCGCGGAAAACGGTTGGCCGCCGGATCATGCGCCAGGTGCGCAACGATGTTCTCCACCACCACCACCGCCGCATCGACCAGGATGCCAATCGCAATCGCGAGTCCGCCAAGAGACATCAGATTCGCAGACAGCCCGGTGTAGCGCATCAGGATGAAAGTGAACAAGGCCGACAGCGGCAGGATCAGCGTCACCACCAGCGCTGCGCGCAGATTGCCGAGAAACGCCAGCAACAGGATCACCACCAGTGCGCTGGCTTCGAGCAGCGCGCTGCTGACGCTCTTGATCGCGTGTTCGATCAGATCGCTGCGGTCATAAAAGGGATTGATGTGCACGCCTTTGGGCAAGGCCGGTGCAATTTCCGCCAGCCGTGCTTTGACTTCAGTGATGACCTGCTGCGTATTGGCGCCCCTTAAGCCCAGCACCAGCCCTTCCACCACTTCGCCCTTGCCGTTTTCGCTGACCGCGCCGTACCGGGTAAGGCTGGAATGCTTCACCTGCGCCACGTCAGCGACCCGCACCGGGATGCCGTTAATATTTTTCACCACGATAGCCGACAGATCGTCCAGCGTTTTGGCCGCGCCTTCGACCCGCACCAGCCACACTTCTTCGCCTTCCGTGAGCCGCCCTGCGCCGTCGTTGCGGTTGTTCATTTCCAGCGCGTCTTGCAGTTCGGCCAACGTCACGCCGCGCGCATTCAACGCCGCCATGTCGGGCGCAACTTCAAAGGTGCGCGCAAAGCCGCCCAAGGCATTCACGTCGGCCACACCCGGCAGGGTGCGCAGTTGCGGGCGAATCACCCAGTCAAGCAGGCTGCGTTTTTCCGCCATCGACAGCGGGCCGTCGATGGTGAACATGAAAATTTCCGACAGCGGCGTGGTGATCGGCGCGAGGCCGCCCGTCGTGCCGGGCGGCAGGTCGGCAAGCACAGCATTGAGCCGTTCCGCCACCTGGCTGCGCGCCCAGTAAATATCCGCGCTGTCTTCAAAGTCGATCGTGATGTCGGCCAGGGCATATTTTGATATTGAACGCAGAATGCGCTGCCTCGGGATGCCCAGCATTTCAGTTTCTACTGGTGCAGTAATGCGTGCCTCAACTTCTTCCGGTGTCATGCCGGGCGCTTTGAGAATGATCTTGACCTGGGTGGTCGAGACATCGGGGAAGGCGTCGATCGGCAAATCCAGAAAAGCGCGCACGCCGATAATCGCCAGCAGCGCCGTCAGTGCAAGAACCAGAAAGCGCTGGGCGAGCGCAAAGGCCACCAATTTATTCAACATGGCGCGCTCCTTATTCGGCGGACAACAACGATTTCAGCGCGGCCACGCCGCCCGTCGCCACGCGGTCGCCGTCTTGCAGCGCGCCGGGCAGGGATGGACGGACGGACGCGCTGTCTGCGGACTGCGCCAGTACCTGCACCGGCACCAAGCGAAAGCCGCCGGGCGCCTCGACAAAGAGGTGCGGCGCTTTCGCCTGCCATAGCAGCGCCGAGGCGGGCACCCGGTATTGCCCCGCTGCGGCGGCTCCGCCAATGCGCGCTTCCACCATCTGGCCGGGACGCAATTGCTGTTGCGGGTCGCTGACTTCGGCGCGCACGCTCAAAGTCTGCGCATTCGACACCGCTGGCGTCACGCGCAGAATTTTGCCGCTGGCAGCAGTTCCCGTCACCGTCACCGCTTGTCCGGCGCGCAGGCTTGCGGCCTGCGTCGGGGTGGCTTGAATGTCGAGCGTGAGGCGCGCGAGCTTGCCGACCTTGAACAGGGGCATGCCCGCCTCAACCCGGCTGCCTGCGGCTGCAGCGGCCTCCAGCAATACGCCGCTGATGGGCGCGGCCAACGCAATCTGATCCAGCATCGCGCCGCCGTTCGCCATGCGTGCCGCAGCGGCACTGGATACGCCATACAGTTTCAGGCTTGCCCGTGCCGCTCTGTCTTCAGCGCTGGCGATGGTGGCTTCTGCTTGCGCCATGCGCAGGCGCGACTCGCTGATCACGCCTTCGTCGAACAGGCCTTGGTCACGTACAGCGTTTTCGCGCGCCAGCCGCGCACGCGTCGCCGCCAACATCAACTGGCGTTGCGCGTCCACCAGACCCGTGCTGGATAAAGTCGCCAGCGTTTCACCCGCCCGCACCGAGTCGCCAACAGCTTTGTTCACCGAAAGAATCAGGCCGGGCAAAGGTGCCGCCACCATGCGCTGCGCATTGGGCGGCAGGTCAACCCGCGCGGGCAAGCCCACCGTGGCAACCTCCAGCCCCATCTGCAAAACCTGGGTACGCACACCCAGCGCCTGCACCTGTTTCGGGGTGACGGTCAGTCGGGTGAATTCCGCCGCATGAAGGGCGAAACTGGAAAACAACAGAACCAATACTTTGATGAATCGCATGACGAACTCCTGTGCTGCAAACGCGGATAACCCAGCCTGAACGATGCGCATCAAACGATGCGTATCGCGTCAGACGGATGAACGAATTACAGGAGAACGGGCGGCGGCGCCTGGGCAGGCGGAGAGAAAAAATGAAGCGCTAAAGTGAGAACCGTTGGCGGTGCCTGCGCCCACGCGGCATCCGTCAGCACGGTCGGTGCCAAGCTCCACAACGGCACTGAAACCAACGCCGCCGGGGGCAATTCGGCGATCCCTCGCGGCGGCTGGCGGGGCATGCCTTGCGCCATGCCCACGGCCATGCCGTGATCCTGGCTAAAATGGGCATTCACCCATCCGCTAACATCACTCTGCGCTTGCTGAAGCTCCAGCAAATGAGAATCACGGTGCGTACCGGCATCTTGTATGTGCGCGTGAACCAGCGGCGTAAGTGCCTGCAAACCCAACAACAGCCAGACCAGCAGCGTAAGCAGCAGTCTTGGCGAATTGCGGGAAACACGTGCGTCGGGTTGTGGCATGGCGGTCAGTCTATTTCGCTTACAAAGCCCAGTCAAAGTTTTATGCGCCGGAAAAGCGGCGCAATAGTGAGGCGGCATCATCACCGACCTGGCTTAAGTCAGGCTTAAGACACACTTTTTTCTTGCTTAACCCAGCATCGCTTTCAATTGCGACAGGCGCGCACTGCCGCTCGCCCTGGTTTCGGCATCGCCTTTTTTTTCCGGCTGGCGCACATCGTCGCCGAGTTCGGCAATAAAACGCGACGGCTCGCAGGCGACGGACTCGCGCGCTCGTTTGCGACGCGCGCAATACGACAGCGTGAGCGATTTCTTCGCCCGCGTAACGCCGACATACATCAGCCGCCGCTCTTCTTCCAGCCGTCCTTCGTCTACGGCATCGCGGTGCGGCAGAATGCCTTCTTCCACCCCGACCAGAAACACATGGCCGAACTCCAGCCCTTTGGCGGCGTGCAGGGTGGATAGCCGCACCGCATCCGGTTCGGCTTCGTCGCGGCCTTCGAGCAAGGTAATCAGCGCGATGGTTTGCGTGATCTGCAACAAATCCTTTTTGTCTTCTTCGCCCTTTTTGGTAATCCAGGCAACAAACTCCAGCACGTTGTTCCACTTGTTCTGGGCAGCGCGCGCGTCGTCCTGGTCGAAAATAAAGACTTCGTAATCGATGGCTTTCAGCAAATCGTTGAGAATTTCGCCCGCCGGTTCGCGCGCCGCGCGGAATTCGATGCGCTGGATAAAGCTGCAAAACTCGGTCAGCGGCGCAAGCTGGCGCTCGCCAATGGCTTGCGCAGCAGCGGCTGAATACACCGCCGCGAACAAGCTCACATTCATCGTGGCGGCAACCTGGCCGAGCTTTTCCAGGGTGGCCGCGCCGATCCCGCGTTTGGGCGTGGTGACGGCACGGATAAAAGCCGGATCGTCGCTACTATTGGCAATCAGCCGTAAGTAGGCGATCACATCCTTGATTTCGCTGCGCTCAAAAAACGACTGCCCGCCGGACAATTGATAGGGGATTTTTTCATTGCGCAAGGCCTGCTCAAACACCCGCGCCTGGTAATTGCCGCGATACAGAATCGCATAGTCGCGCCACTCGGTACGGTGCTGGAATTTGTGCGACAGCAGCCGCATCACCACCGATTCGGCCTCATGCTCGTCGTCTTTGGTCGGCATCACCTGCAACGCATCGCCGTGGCCCAGATCGCTCCACAAGCGTTTTTCAAACAGCTTGGGGTTGTTCGCAATCAGGCTGTTTGCCGCCTTGAGAATGCGCACGGTGGAGCGGTAATTCTGCTCCAGCTTGACTATGTGCAGATGCGGATAGTCGTCGCTTAACTGCCGCAAGTTATCGGTCGACGCGCCGCGCCAGCCATAAATCGCCTGGTCGTCGTCGCCCACGGCGGTGAACGCGGCGCGCACCCCGGTGAGTTTTTGCAACAAGCGATACTGTGCGGCGTTGGTGTCCTGATATTCATCCACCAGCACATGGCGCAAACGGTTTTGCCATTTTCCGCGCAGCTCAGCATTCGACTCCAACAATTCGGCGGGCAAACGAATCAGGTCGTCAAAGTCCACTGCCTGATACGCGCGCAGGGTCGCGTCATAGCGGTCGTAAATCTTGGCGTAGACGCGGGCGTTGTCGTCCTCAGCGCTTTGCCGTGCCATCGCAGGCGACACCAATTCGTTTTTCCACAAAGAAATACGCGACACCGCGCGGCGGATTTCCTGCTTGTCGGTGGTCTTCAGAATTTCAGAAATGATCCCCGCCGCATCGGCCGAATCCAGAATCGAAAACGCGGGCTTGAGTCCTGCGTGCGTCGCGTCCTCGCGCAACATGCGCAGCCCCATCGAGTGAAAGGTGGTAACGATCAGGCCCTTGGTGTTCATGCCCTGCATCAGCTTGCCTGCCCGCGCCTGCATCTCGCGCGCGGCCTTGTTGGTAAACGTGATCGCCGCAATCGAGCCGGGCTTATAACCGCACTCGCGAATCAGATACGCAATCTTGTGGGTAATCACGCGCGTCTTACCCGAGCCCGCACCCGCCAGCACCAGCAAAGGGCCATCCAGGTACTTGCTCGCTTCGCGTTGGGGGGGGTTGAGTTGGGACAGCATGGGCGGCGGATTTTAACACTCGCCTTGATTGTGATTGTCGGTGTCTGGCGAGTGCTTACTATGCTGTGAGCCTATTGAGCTATTGCCATTATCCTTTGATTCTAGCCACCGCAATGTTGGCTAAATGTGAGGAAAACTTTAAACTCCATTTCGTGTAGGTGTGGCCACCAGCCCGACTACTTAATGGCGGTTCGAATAAAAATTGCTTCTTGAATTTTGGTGAACGCATTATTGTAAATAGTGGGATCTTCGATGGGAGTATCCTGCACCAGCTTTCCGCCATAAGCGCCTGACCATTCTTCGGTATTAACAAAACTTAAGCGCACCTTGGTTTTTCCCGGACGAAGTTCCTCAATAAATGCGGAAGCTTTTGTGTCCTTCATAATCATCTTGCCAAAACCAACTTCGTTTTGAGTTGGACTCTTTGCTGTAACGTAGCCAGTTTCAAAGTCTGAAGTCGCAATGGAATATCCCAAGTCTTGAAAAACTGACATGGCTGATGCAAAGGCTATCTTTTTCTGAGCGTCAAATTCTTTAGATTGAAAAGCCTGAAGTTCAAGGCTCGTTTTAGTTGGCTTGTAATTATTAGGCACGCAGCCAGCCATCAGGAAAGCGATAGAAATTGCGGCGATAGTTTTTTTCATGTTTGCACCTGATTAGAAGGGTCTGTCAATCCAACTGTGTAACTGAGTAATTTCACTGCAATGCCGAGACCGGGACGCGGTCTTCGCCGAACAGAATCTGGAAGGTTTGCAGCGCGGGTTTCCAGTGGTGAATCTGCTTCCAGTTGCGCGACGCCTGCTCGATGGACAGGTACAGCGCCTTCACCGCCGCCTCGTCGTTCGGGAAGATGCGGCGGTTGCGCGTCAGTTTACGCAGGCTCATGTTCAGGCTCTCGATCGCGTTGGTCGTGTAGATCACTTTCCTGATC
The DNA here is from genome assembly GCA_043759395.1 of Thiobacillaceae bacterium. Classification (GTDB taxonomy): domain Bacteria; phylum Pseudomonadota; class Gammaproteobacteria; order Burkholderiales; family Thiobacillaceae; genus Thiobacillus. Next base: position 870 of record JAYVLR010000220.1, on the reverse strand, counting down.
TCCGGCGGGAACTGGAAGAACGGGATGATGTTGTCCCAGTTGCCGCGCCACAGGCGCACCACCGCCCGGTATTTATCGCCCCAATCGGCTTCCAGCGCGTTCAGCTCAACCGCTGCTTCGTCGGCGTTGACCGACTGGTAAATCCGTTTGAGCGCCGCGACGACCGCCGTGGCATCCTTCGCCGTCACGTAGCGCAGGCTGGCGCGTACGAGGTGGACGATGCACAACTGAGTCAGCGTCTGCGGGAACACGGCAGCCACTGATCCGGGCAAGCCTTTCAGGCCGTCCATGCAGGCGATGTAGATGTCCTGCACGCCGCGCTGCTTGATCTCGGTGAGCACGGCCAGCCAGAACTTCGCGCCTTCGTTCTCCGCCAGCCATAGACCCAGCACTTCCTTCTCGCCCTTGAGGTTGACGCCCAACACGACGTGCGCGGACTTGTTCACAACCTGCTTGCCGTGATGCACTTTGACGACGATGCCATCGAGCCAGACGATGGGGTAGATCGCGTCCAGCGGGCGGTTCTGCCAGGCGCGCACTTCATCGAGGACACCGTCGGTGATCTGCGAGATGAGGGTGTGTGAAATCTCGACGCCGTATAAGTCCTGCATGAGATGTTCGATGTCGCGCGTGGTGACACCTTTGGCATAGAGTGCGAGTATCTTGTCTTCCATCCCCGCCAGGCGGGTCTGGCGTTTCTTGACCAGCAGCGGCTCGAAGCTGCCGTCGCGATCACGCGGGGTGTCGATCTCCAGCGCACCGAATTCGCCTTTGACGGTCTTGGTGCCAACGCCGTTACGCCGGTTGGCGCGCGCCGAATCGGCATCGGCCTTGGTGTGCCGGGCGTAGCCAAGATGCACGTCCATCTCG
>JAYVLR010000219.1:0-2012 GCA_043759395.1 Thiobacillaceae bacterium | reverse complement strand
GCGACCAGCAGGATGTCCCACTGCGGTGTAGACGGTGGAGGCAGGACGCTGGTTCCCATTACCAGGGCGGCAGTCAGGCGTACATCCCGAAAAAATGTTTCCGGGAGCGGTAATTCAACTAGCCACCACAGGACAAATTGTGCCACGGTGGCAACTACGCCTGCACCAAGACCAGCGATCAGCACGATCACCGGATCAATTCGCCCTGACTCATGCCGCCGCCAGAGTGTTGTCTTTGGCAGAGTGGTTGCTGCCATTAAGTCTATGTTCTCCTGGCTTATCAGGGGCGACTCAAGCAGGCGAGCCAGTCCTTCACCGCCCTGCGCCATGACCTGCGCATGGTTACGGATAAACATTGAGCGGGCAAACGGGGCAATCAGGTTCATCCACCACAGAGTGCTGCGGACATGCCACTCACATCGAACAACGCTGACCGCACCCTGGCGGGAGAAATACCAGCGGCCGATTCCTTCAAGGTCGCCGCGGGCGATTCCCTCTATGGCCACCAGTTCTTCGATGCGGGTAGCGCACACTTCGAACACCACCCGATACGGCAAATGCCCCTGCCAGGAATAGCGCCAGATGCTGTTGACGCCATCGGCGTCACCGCCTGCTTCCTGTTTCACTTCCTGCACGCCCGGCCACCAATCCGGCCAGCGCGGGGAGTCATGGATGGCCGCGTATACCTTCACCAGCGGCGCCTCGATACGCCAGATCGTCAGTAAGTGATATTCCGCCACGGCACCTCCATCGTCAGATGATTGCTTATCGTTTGCGCCAGCAAACAACCATGGACTTGTGCGAGGCAATCGTTCGCCGGCACCGGCCCGGCAATCTGTCCCATCATCGCAGGAGCGCTGTGCTTGGCGGAACGGTTTTTGCCGGAAAATGCCATGGAAACTCCGAATGCAAGTGCAAAACTAATACTCGGGCGCAGCCGGAACGATGTGTTATATCGGCGGCGACGTTCGATGCTGGCTTGGGCGCAGCTATCAGAAAGCTCGCACTGTCCGTGCGCGGGTCTGATGCAGTAACATCAGGTTTTCTTGGCCCATAGGCTGCACCAGCCCTCGGGGCTGATCTGGCCATCAACCAGCTTGCATGAATTCGACCCTGCGATGAAATTCACGCAGTTGCCGCAATTCTGCTCGCCCTTCGGCTGAGTCTGGTAGCGCACACTTTCCTGTGATGCTTTCCTGGTCCCCGTCGGGGCGGCAGAATTTGTACTGGTGGCAGGAGCGGAGCTGTTTGAGTTCGCGCCTTTTTTTGAATCACAAGCTGAAAGTGCGACCGGTAAACACAGGCTGCAAACGACTGCCAGTGCTCCGCGCAGCAGATCCCTGCGTGACAGGGTTTCGTCTTTCATCATGCATTCTCCTTTGGCTGATGCCATAGAACGTCCACTGCCACTTCTACCCGCTATACCCAGAATTCTAATCTTGATCATTTCGATTCTCCCTGTTTAAGTTTATGCAAGGATGCCAGCACCTGAAATCAGGTGCTGTGCGCCAGCACACATAGTGCCGCGCTGGCCTGTGTGGGTTAGCGAACAGAGCAGATGTTGCTCATCGGGCATCGTGCACCCATGTCGCCAGGCAAGCAGCTGAAACACTTGCAAGGATGACAGCCAGAAGCTTACCAAACCTGTCATCTTTAGAGGTGAACGTTATGATCATAATGTCAAAATCTCCCGCGAGGATATTCAGTCTGATGGCCCTGCTTGGGCTGCTGCTGGCCTCCGCAAACCTGCATGCCAGGCAGCACCTGGCGATTTCACTGAAAGGCGCGTCCGAGATGCCGCCGGTGGCAACCGCGGCAAAGGGCAGGGGGAAAATAATCGTGTTTCCCAACCGTATGGTGAGCGGCAGTATCCACTCTTCCGGGCTGGTTGCGACGACGGTATATATTCATGAAGCCGCCGCAGGGGAAAACGGCCCGCCCATTATTACCCTGGTCAAAACCGCCAACGGCAGCTATGACGTGCCTGACGATGCGAGACTGACCAGCGCGCA
>JAYVLR010000218.1:0-4226 GCA_043759395.1 Thiobacillaceae bacterium | reverse complement strand
CTAGGCTGTACGGGGCTTTATGTTACGTCTTGCTACGGGGTGTTATTGAATTCTGGTGCCGATGGCCGGAATCGAACTGGCGACCTTCGCATTACGAATGCGCTGCTCTACCAACTGAGCTACATCGGCGGTGGCGCGCATTATAACGGAATCGGGCATTTCGTGATGACGGGAGGCGCGTTATTTCCCCGACAGCCCTGCATTCAGCCGTTCAACTACGCGTGCCTGGCCGAGCAATTCGAGTGTGGCATCAATTGCCGGCGTCTGCGGTTCGCCGGTGACCAGTATCCGCACCGGCATGGCGAGCTTGGGCATCTTCAGCCCGTGTGCAGCGAGGGTTTCTTTCAGCGCAGCGCCGATGGTGGTTTTGTCCCAATGGATGGCGGCGAATTTGGCGCACAGTTCGTGCAGTGCGGGCAGGACATCGGGCGTGACATGCTGCGCCAGCAGTTCGGGTGTGGGATGCAGCGTGCGGTAAAACAGCGTGGCGGCATCGGCCAGCTCGGCAAGGGTCGCGGCGCGTTCTTTCACCAGCGCACACACTGCTATGAGATCGGGGCCGTCGTCCAGTTTGGCCTCGTTACGAATGAGGAAAGGGCGCGTAAGTTCGGCCAGCCGCGCGTTGTCGGCGGCCTTGATGTATTGCTGGTTGAGCCAGCGCAGTTTCTCGGTGTTGAATTGCGCGGCCGATGGCGTGATGTGGTCGAGATCAAACCATTCGACGAATTGCTCACGACTGAACAGTTCGGCATCGCCATGGGACCAGCCCAGCCGCGCGAGGTAGTTGATGACCGCTTCGGGCAGATAACCGTCGTCCGAATACTGCATCACCGACACTGCACCGTGACGCTTGGACAGCTTGGTGCCGTCGTCGCCCAGAATCATCGACAGATGCGCATACTGCGGCAGTGTGGCGCCGAGCGCCTTCAGGATGTTGATCTGGCGCGGCGTGTTGTTGACGTGGTCATCGCCGCGAATAACGTGGGTGATCTGCATGTCCCAGTCATCCACCACCACGCAGAAGTTATACGTCGGCGTGCCGTCGGCGCGGGCGATGATGAGGTCGTCGAGCTCGGCGTTGGCAAACTCGATGGTGCCTTTGACCAGATCGTTCCACGCCACGCTGCCGTCAAGCGGATTGCGAAAACGTACCACTGCAGGCGCATCAGCGGGTAGGGCAGGCAAGACCTTGCCCGGTTCGGGGCGCCAGCGTCCGTCGTAGCGTGGCTTGTCGCCGCGTACGCGTTGCGCTTCACGCATCGCCTCCAGTTCTTCGCTGCTGCAATAACAGGGATACGCATCGCCGCTGGCGAGCAGGGTCTGGATCACTTCCTTATAGCGATCCATGCGCTGCATCTGATAGAACGGGCCTTCGTCGTGTTGCAGATCGAGCCACGCCATCCCGTCCAGAATGGCCTGCACCGCCTCGGGGGTTGAGCGTGCCACATCGGTATCCTCGATGCGCAAAATAAATTGCCCGCCGTGATGACGTGCAAACGCCCAGGAGAACAGCGCAGTGCGTGCGCCGCCGATATGCAGATAACCGGTGGGGGAGGGAGCGAAGCGGGTGCGAATCATGGAATTGCCAGGCCGTTAAAACCGGCTATTTTACTTGAACGCGGGCAGCAAAATTGACCTCGATAGCCCGCTATGGTTTAATTCGCGCCGTTTCGGGGCAGTTAGCTCAGTGGTAGAGCATCGCCTTCACACGGCGGGGGTCACAAGTTCGAAACTTGTACTGCCCACCACCCGAATTGTTGTTGAAAAAGCCCGGCTTGTCCGGGCTTTTTTACGGGTCATCCAGGGTTTCTCTTTGCCGGGTGCGCCCCACTCTGCTTCCGATTAACATGTACGTATGGAATTTTTTGCCACGACAGTTATTCCCGCCTCGGCTGCTGATCTGCAACGCCGACTGACGATCAGCGAACTGCCGCACTGGTGCGCTTCCATCGAAAAGGTGCTTGGCGCCGCAAAGTCGAGCGCCGAAATCTACTGCGTGTGGGGGGCGTTCCATACCAACCGCGAGGAGCTGAGCCATGGTGTGCGCTTTTCGTTGTCCGGCTGTTCCAATGCCTTGCAATGGACCGTGACTACCGGGCATCAGCCCAACCCGCTGCATACCGTTATTCATCTCACCATCAATCGTACCGAACAGGATCAAGACTTCATCGACTCAATTCAGCAGTTTGTGGCTGATTGGAAGGCCGGGCTGGAGGCGCATTGGGAATCGGATGCTTCAACGCGGGTGCAGCCACTTGGGTAGAAATTCATAGGGATTGGACTTGGCTGACGGGTCGATGGTGACACCGTGTTTTTGCAAACGGGTGTGCAGCTGGCCTGACTTCAGGCTGTCGAATACGTCGATACAGCCGCCTTCAAAGTCGCCGCCGATGAAGATCTGAGGCAAGGTGAGCGATCCGGTGCGGGACTTAAGAACGTCGTATAGCTTGTTGCCGCGATCATCTTGCTGATAGGCGATCGAATCGAGATCGATCACGGTGCAGGCAATGCCGTACTTTGCGAACGCCTTGCGAGCCGCGTTGCAGAATTCACACCACTCGTAGGCGAACATGACGACCGGCTGATTTTGGTCGCGCAACAGGGTATCGACCTCGCGTCGAGCCGTTTCGTCCAGGGCATCCGCCACTGCCACTGTCGGCGGTACGGCAGCCGGGGTGACATCGAAGCGATATCCCGGCGTTGACCTTGATAGTCCAAGCTCCTCCTCGGTCATCTCAATGGCGACGTCGTCGAACAGCGGTGTGGAAAGGTAGCGTTCGCCGGTATCGGGCAGCATGCATAGGATGTTGCTGCCCTGCGGCGCGATCCGGGCGACCTGTAACGCACCCGAAAACGTGGCACCCGCCGAGATGCCGACGAAGATGCCTTCTTGCCGCGCCAGTTCCCTGGCACAACGCAACGCGTCCTTGCCGTCGATCAGCACCAAGCCGTCGATGCGGCTGGCCGCCGTGACCTGCTCCACCAGCCGGGGGATGAAGTCCGGTGTCCAGCCCTGCATCAGGTGTGGCCGGAAGCAGGGATGGCTCGCACTAGGGGAGCCGTCGCTGTGCCTTGTCTGCGCAATGCCGCTGGCCAGCATGGCTGAGTTGTCCGGCTCGCAGACAACGATTTGCGTATGCGGGCTCTTCTCCTTCAGCACCCGCGATACGCCGTTCAGCGTGCCGCCCGTACCAAAACCGGTGACCCAGTAGTCGAGCGAAATATCGGCGAAATCCTCGAGGATTTCCACAGCAGTGGTTCGGGCGTGAGTCTCTGCATTCGCCGAGTTTTCGAACTGGCGCGGCTGCCACCAGCCATGCGCCCTGGCTAGTTCTTCGGCCTTCGCCACCATCCCCGATCCCTTCTGGTCGGCTGGAGTCAGTACGACCCTGGCACCGAGAAATCGCATCAGCTTGCGCCGCTCCACGCTGAAGTTCTCGGCCATGGTGACGACCAGGGGATAGCCCTTCTGTGCGCAGACCATGGCCAAACCGATGCCGGTATTACCGCTGGTGGCTTCGACAATTGTCTGTCCGGGCTTGAGGTCGCCCCGGCGTTCGGCATCCTCGATCACCCCCAGAGCCAGCCGATCCTTCACTGAGCCCATCGGATTGAATGACTCCACCTTGACGTAGAGGTTGACGCCCTTGGGCCCCAGCTTGTTGATGCGAATCACCGGCGTGTTGCCGATGGTGCCCAGAATGGTGTCGTAGCGCTTGCCCATGGCTGTTCTCCCTAACGATCATGCCTCCTCATGCACGAGCCGGATATCAACTTCCCGCTCTACATATTTCCACTCCTCCGTTGCACGCAACGCGGCAAGCAGCGTGTTGAACGCCGCCTCATCAGCCAGCGCGTACTCAAACCAGGTGAGGAAATCGAACGGCTCATGCTCCGAGAGATCCCGGCAATGGTGAAGCCTTCTTGCTAACTCAGGAAAATGCTCAAGCCCGATCCGGGTGTGGTGAGACTGCTCTTTGAAAATGCTCAGACGTTCATCCTGTGTAAACGCCCACCAGGCCGCGTTCTTTCGAATGGGGATCAGCGCCGCGCACGTTGCCTCGGGGCATCCGAGATCGAGCAGCTTGGCTACGATCTGGTTCTTTTCTTCACGATCAACATAGCGCTCATTGCTGGTTATTCCGCGCAGCACCTATGCCGCATTGGGATCGGATGGACGATCAGGGTCAGAGGCGATTGTCAGCCTTTTCGCCGCAGGCAATGGC
>JAYVLR010000217.1:0-3252 GCA_043759395.1 Thiobacillaceae bacterium | reverse complement strand
TTGAAGCAGGCCGAACGTTTGCCCGAACCGATTTTTACGCCTTCGACCAAGGCCGCAGTCGGCGCGCACGACGAAAATATCAGCTTCGAGGCGATGACGGATCTGATCGGCGTCTCGCTGGCGCAACAGCTGCGGAATGTGAGTCTTGCCTTGTATCGCGCTGCAGCCGAGTATGCGCTTACGCGCGGCATCATCATCGCCGACACCAAGTTCGAATTCGGACTGGATGCCGCAGGCAATCTGGTGTGGATCGACGAAGCGCTGACCCCCGATTCCTCACGCTTCTGGCCTGCGGACCAGTATCAGGTCGGCATGAGCCCGCCCAGTTTTGATAAACAGTTTGTACGCGATTGGCTGGAGGCTGCCCACTGGAATAAACAGCCGCCCGGCCCCGAGTTGCCACCCGGGATTGTGACCAAAACGGCAGAAAAATACCACGAGGCAATGACCTGTTTGTTGGGTTAAGCCGCTTTGCGTCCAGGGAGGCACTGATTAATTCTATTTCGTCGTTCCCGCGCAGGCGGAAACCCGGTCAAACCAAGGCGCTGGATTCCCGCATTCGCGGGAATGACGAATTAATCAGCGCTTCCCTAGCGGTATCTACGCGGGCTTGCGGGGCTCACGTAAAGCACGCGGCATCTTGATCCGGACGGATTGCGCCAAACCCAGCAAGCCGCGCAAAGCGTCGTTAACCGCTTGCGTATTAGGGAATGCACGCTGGATATCAGGATCAATCACCACGACGTTTGAGGCATCCTTGCACCGCTTGGCATATTTGCCCCGCACCATGACGCCAAAGTCCCCACGCTTATATTCCGAACGGAGTTCGTCTTTCTGTGTTTCAGGCTTCTTCATAGAATTTCCTTTCTGCCCGCGTAGCAGGTCGGGCACTAATGATGCGGATTTTGCCTCTGTACTCTGAATGGGAGACGGCCAGCAGCCGGACGACAGACGACAAACCGAATGTTACAAACCTGAACTCGCCGGCGCGGGAATGATCGGGGTCGTTGCCCGTCACCGAGAGGTCGTCCTCAAATACGGTAGAAGCCTCTTCAAAAGACACGCCGTGTTTTCCAGAGTTCGATCTGGCTTTTACATCATCCCATTCAAATTTCATTTCGCCAGCTTATAAATCAGCATGCGGCCATTATGGCATGGCTGCGGACGCAGGATTGCCCGGTCGGCATCATGTGTGGCGCATGGGAAGGTGCGTCACCAGAGCGCGCGGCGCAGCCAACGGGCCGAAGCTAATTTGCAGCTTCTAAAAACTTTTTTCGCCCCGCTGCAAAGCCTGAGCTTTGATGATGGATGCGCCGAACACTATGGGAAAATCCATGCAGACCTGCTGACACAAGGCAAACCCATAGGCCCGACGACACCTTGATCGCTGCCATCGCCCGTACCCGCGATGCAACCCTGATTACACACAACCGCAGTGAATTCAGCCGCGTGCCAGGGTTGCGAATGGAAGGTTGGGAAATGGCTTGAGGTGTTGTCCGGCGGACTATCATCAGGCAACATCTGTCGTCGCCACTGGCATTAGAGTTGGCCACCAAATAGCATGGATTACCGCAGGTCGGCATCCATGCCGGCAATCAGTGGGCTGCATTGGGCAAAGGTTGGGTTTTGCCGCTTAGTGTCCAGCGGTATCTACGCGTGCTTTACGCGGGCTTGCGGGGCTCACGTAAAGCACGCGGCATCTTGATCCGGACGGATTGCGCCAAACCCGACAAGCCGCGCAAAGCGTCGTTAACCGCTTGCGTATTAGGGAATGCACGCTGGCTATCAGGTCAATCACCACGACGTTTGAGGCATCCTGAAGGGCATACCGGCCAGAAGGTTTAAATTTCACTCAACCGGATCAACAGGAAGTGTTTTTTAAACTTAAAAACAACAATATGATCCTGTTGGCGGCCTGATATCCTGTTTTTTCCATCCATTCCTCACGCGCTTTGCTAAAGTAAGTAGGCTAATTGGCCGATGTTCCTTGTATTCAAGGTGGCCTGACTCACAAAATGGAATGCAAATAATGGCAGGTAAACGGCTCTGGGTGGTTCCCACTCCCGACGCGACGGTGCGGGAGGATGTGCTTGTGCACGTCGGCGCACGCGTCATGATCGTGGACGACCGCAACACGGCGCGCAGCCTGCTGGAAGGGCTGGCCAGAAGTCTCGAACCGGACGTGACCGTCGAATGCTTTGCCGAACCGCAGAGTGCGCTGGAGCATCTGCAAACCGTCACCCCTGACCTGATTATTACCGACTACCGCATGCCTGGCATGGACGGCATCGAGTTTACGCGCCGGGTGCGCGCCGAAAAGCGCTTGGCCGATGTGCCGCTGATTATCGTGACCGTGGTGGAGGATCGCCAGATCCGATACCAGGCGCTGGAAAACGGTGCGACGGATTTTTTGACCCGTCCGATCGATCCGCAGGAATGCCGGGCACGCTGTCTTAATTTGCTGGCGTTGCGGCGCAATCAAAAAATGGTCAATGACCGTGCGCAATGGCTGGAAGGCCAGGTTTCACTTGCCACCCGCGAAGTCCGCTCGCGCGAGCGCGAAACGTTGCTAAAGCTTGCCAAGGCAGGCGAGTATCGCGATCAGGACACCGGCAACCACATCATCCGCATGGCGAAATATGCCAGGCTGATTGCAGAAGAACTTCAACTGTCCGCAATGGAATGCGACGAGATCGAGTCCGCCGCGCCCATGCACGACATCGGCAAAATCGGCATTCCCGACCAGATTCTGTTGAAGCCCGGTTTCCATACGCCGGAAGAGAGCGTGATCATGCGCCGCCATCCCGTCATCGGCTATGAAATCCTCGGCGGCAGCCCCTCGCGTTTTCTGCAAATGGGCGCGGTCATCGCACTCGCGCATCACGAAAAATTTGACGGCACCGGTTACCCGCAAGGTCTGGCCGGAACCGACATTCCGCTGGCGGCGCGCATCGTGGCCGTTGCCGATGTGTTCGATGCCTTGACGTCGGTGCGCCCGTACAAAAAAGCCTGGTCGTTTCAGAGCGCGCTGGAATACATTCAAACCAATAGCGGCAAACATTTCGATCCGGATTGTGTCCATGCCTTTGAACAACGGATCGATGCGGTTTCACAGATCATGCGTGATCTGGGCGACCCGCAGCCCGACCTCTAGCATTCCATGAAACTTTCATTCTCCGTCCAGTTGCCGCCCTTCGTGAGCCGTCTTGTCACGCGCGTGCGTGCGCGACCGGATACTGAGTTTCAGCAGTC
>JAYVLR010000216.1:0-7175 GCA_043759395.1 Thiobacillaceae bacterium | reverse complement strand
TCGCGCTTTTTTGCGTACCACAAACGATGCTGCGAGAATGTCAGTTCAGCCTGCAAGCTGCGGTATTGCTGCGCTACAGCGGCCTGCGCCGTGAGTTTTTCCAGTTGGGTTTTTAGCTCGCGCTGAATGTCGGCGACCCGGTTAAGGTTGTCGCGTGCGTCTTTCAGGCGGCTTTCGGTCTCTTTGCGGCGTTCCTTGTATTTGGATACGCCAGCGGCTTCTTCCAGATAGCCGCGTAGTTCTTCCGGCTTGGCCTCGATCAGCCGCGCAATCATGCCCTGTTCGATGATGGCGTACGCGCGCGCGCCCACGCCGGTACCCAGAAACAGGTCGGCCACGTCGCGTCGCCGCACGCGCATGTTATTGATGGAATAGGCCGAATCGCCGTTGCGTTCCAGCACGCGCTTGACCGAGATTTCTGCGTACTGCGACCACTGCCCGGCAGCGCGCCCCAATTCATTGTTAAACGCCAACTCAACCGAGGCGCGCGAGGCGGGTTTACGGGTGCTGGAGCCGTTGAAAATCACGTCCTGCATCGATTCGCCGCGCAGATTCCTGGCTGACGACTCGCCCAACACCCAGCGCACGGCGTCGATCACATTTGATTTGCCACAACCGTTCGGCCCGACCACGCCGGTTAATTGCGCGGGAACCGGGATGACCGTGGGATCGACAAAACTTTTAAAACCAGCAAGTTTGATGTGGGTCAGGCGCAAGAGAAGGAACCTAAGCTTGTATGGATTCGGAACGAAAAATGTTTCAGGGTCAACATGAATGGCATTAGTTTTCTGGTTGCCGAAAGTGGCAGCGGTTCCGGATCAATAAATCATTAAGGCAGCGAAGTATTGAGACGGCCCCCCAACGTTTGACGATTCGTCAGGCCAATCCGGTTTATGGAAAATCAAATTATTTGTGTGCCGTCTCAATATAATGGTGGCTTCGAAGGCTTGCCGTTTTGTTGCCTTCTTGTTTTTTGCGCATTCTACACCGAGCCCCTGCCATGCCTTCCACCGCCGCCAAAATCCTTGAAACCTTCCCCAACCCCAAACCTGATCGAGATTTTCATATTCATATGGAAATCCCTGAATTTACATGTCTTTGCCCCAAGACCGGCCAGCCGGATTTCGCCACAGTTTATCTTGACTACATTCCTGACAAGACCTGCGTCGAACTGAAAAGTCTGAAGCTCTACATCTGGGGATTTCGTGAGGAAGGCCATTTTCACGAAGACGTCACCAACCGCATCCTCGATGATTTAATCAAAGCGACCCGGCCGCGCTTCATACGCCTGACGGCCAAATTCTATGTGCGCGGCGGCATCTTCACCAACGTGGTCGCCGAACATTGTAAAAAAGGCTGGAAACCGTCGCCCCGAGTGGACTTGACCGGCTTCGATCATCAGTCGAATACTCGCGGATAAGCCATTGTTCTTTTTGGGAGTTGACTTCGGCACATCCGGGGCGCGTGCGCAAGTCATCGACGCTGAAGGGGGTGTGATCGCAAGCGATGCGCGTGACTTCGGCAAGCTCGATGAATTCGAGCGCGCCGACATCTGGCGCGAAGCGCTATGGGATTTGCTCTCGGCTTTGCCGCCAGCGATCCGCTCACAACTCAGTGCCATCGCAATCGACGGTACCTCCGGTACGGTGTTGGCCTGCGACGAAGCGCTGAGCCCGCGCCATCCGCCCCTGTTGTACAACGATGATCGCGCCGTTGCCGAGGCAGCGCTGATTCAACGCATCGCGCCGCTTGGCCACCCCGCAACGGCCGTTACATCCGGGCTGGCCAAAATGCTCTGGCTCAAACAGCGCCTTGGCTTCACCGGCGCAAGGCTGTACCTGAATCAGGCCGACTGGTTGTCGGGCTTGCTCACCGGGCACGCAGGGTTTAGCGATTATCACAACGCGCTGAAAATGGGGCTGGATCTGGTCGAGCTGAAATGGCCATCCTGGGTCGATCATCTGGCTGACGTTCGATATCTGCCCAAGCCGGTGATGCCCGGCTCGACACTCACGACGATTTCGCGCTCGCGCTCACGTTATATGGGCATCAATTCTGCATGCTTGATTCGAGCCGGTACCACCGATTCAATCGCTGCCTTCCTTGCTTCGGGTGCAACGCAAAGCGGGCAAGCCGTCACTTCACTTGGTAGCACGCTAGTTTTGAAGCTGCTGTCCGACACTCGTGTCGAGTCGGTGGAACACGGCGTGTACAGCCACTGGTTCGGCCATCGCTGGCTGGCAGGCGGCGCATCCAATGCGGGCGGCACCGTGTTGCGACAGTTTTTTGATGACCGGCAATTAGCCACGCTCAGCGCCGCCATCGACCCCGCCATGGCCAGCCCGCTCAACTACACCCCCCTGCCCCGACCCGGCGAGCGTTTCCCCATCAACGACCCGCACCTCGTGCCGCGCCTGAGTCCGCGCCCTGCAAGCGACGCCGATTTTTTGCATGGCTTGCTCGAAAGCCTGGCGCGGATCGAGACACAAGGCTACACCTTGCTGGCCGAACGCGGCGCCAATGCGCCGACGCAGATTCTCAGTGCAGGCGGCGGCGCCCAGAATGCGGCATGGACACAGATAAGGCAGCGCCTGCTGGGCGTGCCGGTAGCGCCAGCCCTGCACACCGAGGCCGCGTATGGTGCCGCTTTGCTGGCACGCGAGGGAGTTGATTTATTTGGCTGAGGTTTGCTGGTGCCTCCCTGGCTAAGACCATTCATTTTCGGCCAGGACAGACCGCTCAAAGGCTTTGTCTATGTTGCGGCGGCGGGGTTTGAATCGGACGACGATCTGGCTGACCGGGTGAAGCGCTGCATGGATTTTGTGGCAACGCTGCCAGCCAGCCAAGCAAGATACCTGACCATGCCCCACGCAGAGGTGAGCGAGGGGTTTCTCCCCCAGGGCAAACAGTGAACTATCCTGGTTAAACCCGGCTGAAGAACCAGCCCAGCCCTGCGCTCATCACCCCAAAGGACGCGGCATTGAGCGCTGCGGCTGACCAACTCATGCGCAATGTCCAGCATAGCAGCGGCAAGAGCGCCAGTATCAACGCGATCTGAAAAACCTCAATACCCAGGTTGAACGCGGCCAGATCCAGCAGCCACGCGCCGCCGCCCGTGCGCAGGCTGCCCATGCTTTCGGCCAGCGCACCGGCAAATCCAAAGCCATGAACCAGGCCAAAGGCAAAGGCGAGTGCAATGTTATACCGGCTAAACCCCAGCAAATTGGACAGCCCAACGTAAGCGATGGTCAACGCGATAGCGGGTTCGACCCAGGCACCGGGCAGGCTGACCAGGCCGCCGGCGGCCAGCCCCAGGGTCAGGCTATGCGCGACGGTAAACGCCGTGACTACACCGGTCAGACGGCGCAGCGTAGTTTGGGTCAGCATCAGGCCGAGCAAGAACAGAAGATGATCCCATCCGGCGGCAATGTGGTGGATGCCCAAACGGAAGAACGCCCAAACGGGGAGTTTTTCAGACGGCGCAGGGACACGGCTCGCCCTGGCCTCTCCTTGTGCAGGCATCGTGACCTTGTTCAATCGCGCGTCAACACGTTTGACCCGATCACGATGACTGCTGGCAATTTCAAGCTGCCTGGTCGCCTTGGCAGGCTTGGCTGGCTGGTTGGCATCATCGTGTCCAGCCGTTGCCGGTCCGGCATCCGTGCCCGGCGCAAGCATATATGCACTGGCCGCAAGCACGTTGGGCGCGTCGCCCGCAATAGCCGAATAAACCCGCAGGTCGTGGCTCAGACTGGCACGCGGCACGTCGGCAGCATTCAGGGTGACACCGCTGGCAGCGCTGACGAATACTTCCTTCCAGCCGGGTTCCTCTACACGCCGACGGTCGCGATATTCGACTTGCATCCCGCTGTGCGCGCGCAGCGGCGCAGCAAAATTCGCCTCGATTCGCAGCGTGTAAAGTCCCGCCGCGCCGGGCACACGTTGCCATTTCGTACGCAACAGCTTCAGGTTCAGCTTGTCGCCATCGATCCTGGCATCGACCCCCTCCCCGATCTGCTCACCGTAGCGGCGAGCATAGCGGTTCCACTCGTCCGACGCGGTGTTGCCGTCACCGTTTTCATCCGCATCCGCCGTGGCGAGCAGCGTGGGAATTTCCGCCAGATCGACCAGGTAACGCAGCGTCAGCGCCGTGCGCGAAACGGCCAGCCCGGCCTGCCGGTTAACAGTGTTGTTGCCGAGCGGATGCGCGCTGACCGCACCCGCCAGCAACAGTCCGAGGAGCCCGGTCAGCGCACGTTTCATGGCGGTGTTTCTGCGGCAGATACCGTCGCCACGGGCGCGAGGATGGCGCGCATGTCTGCCTGCAATTGCGGATCAGGGGTGTTGAGCGCCAGCGCAGCCTGTGCGTGACGTTGTGCTTCTGGCACATCGTCGGCCCGCTGCAACACGCGTGCGAGTGTGGCCTCGCTGTAGATGTCCGGGCGCGCGGCGTGTTCTTCACGCGCGCATTCCAGCGCAGCCTTCTGTTGTCCGCTGTCGGAAAAATACTCCGCCAGCGCGCGCCGCGAACGCGCGCGGTCGAGTTTGGCAAACCCTTCCAGCAGCGCCGCCAGATGTTTTTTCAGCCCGGCTTCCTTGAGTTGCCGGGCAAGCTGCCAGGCGGCCAGCGCCGCTTCGGCGGAGGGCTGGAGCGCCAGCGCCTGACGGTTCAATGCCAACGCCGCGCGCGTATCGCCCTGCGCCAGTTTGAGCCGCGCTTCGGTCGAGCGCGTTGCGGCCAGTCCGGGGGCGGTGCGCTCCGCCGCAGCGACGGCCTCAGTGGCCGCCTGCAGATTGCCCGCATCCAGGTAGAGCCGGGCCAGATCCAGCCACACCCACGCGCTCGCCTCACCCCTCGGGCTGCCCGCGCGCGCCGCCATGCTCATGATCTCGATCGCGCCGTCGCGGTCATTCAACAAAAAACGCAGATGCGCCGCGCGCGTCCAGGCAGGAATGCCGGGCGCGGCATCAACCAAATGCTGAGTCACGCTGGCCGCTTCGTCATAGCGCCCCAGTTCGACCAGCGCATCGCTCATCAGCGCCAGCATCCGTGGATGATCGGGCGCCAGATTTTTTGCGCGTTGTGCCGCAACTAACGCGTCATTAAAACGATGTTCGATCATGTGTACCCAGGTCAGCAGCACCCACGCCTGGGCATTACCCGGCGCGTTTTTGACAGCCTGTCCGACCACGCTGGCGGCACGCGCAAACTGTGCCGCATCCGGACGGGTGCGTTGCGCCAGTATCAGCGACTCGATAGCGGTCAAGGCATCCGAAGATTCAGCCAGGACGGGGCGAGGCGCGCAAACCAGCATCAGCAACAAGAATAATCGGTAGTGCATCATGGTGAATCGGTTCTGCCGAAACAGGGACGGAGCCCCGTGACCGGAGTTCCGCCTTGCTGCATTCATCGCATCAGTTGACCGGGCACAGTACCGGCAGAGTGCTGACAGGATCAAAACAGCCCGACGTGCCAGGACTTTGATGACGGCTATCGCGCCCGCTATGGGCGAACGGCACGTAAGGGAACGTCTCCTGATACGGCACATCATTGACGTTCACGCCGTCACCCACGCGATTGTTGGGGAAAATATTGAACGCCGGGTTAAGCACCCCCAGCACCGCACGCGAGGCTATATCCACCACGTCATCCGACACGCGCCGTCCATTGGGAAAACCGCCAAAGTCCCCGCTCAGTACGGCGAGCCGTTTGCGGCTGGCCTTCGGTGTCGGACCGATACCCGTGTTCAGGCGTAGCAAGTCGGCAACCGGCCCGGCCTGAGCCGGCGTGCAGCCGGGACAGATCGGCGCGGCATACACCACCAGCGGCAGCAAATCGGTGCGCGGCGGCGTGGGGATCGTCACCCCGCCTGCGTACGCTGCATTGATCACCCGCGCCAGCAGCGGATCCAGAAAGTAACTGGCGAACTGCGCGTCGTTCTTCGGCTCGGACATGCTGAATTTGTCCTTGTCGCCAGTGCCAACCAGCAGTTCGTTGATGAGCGGATTGCCCATGCGTTGAATCTGTACAAAGTTGGCCGAGAACGAGGCCTTGCCGCCCGGCAAGGTCGGCTGCACCTTGACGCGCGGGCGCGAGGTGGTGGCGTAAGTGCCGAGCACCGCCCTGGCATCGCCCGCCGCATGCAGCGCGCCGTCACTGCTCAGCATGGCGATGGGCAATTCGATGGCGAGCGTGTTGACGTTGTACCCGGCTACGGTATCGGGGGCAAAATTACGCGTGTCGTCCGCATCCTGGGCATCGCTCAGCACAGCCGGTACACCGGTGGCGAACGCACCCGTGCGGAAGTTAAGCGTATCGAATGCCGCCCCCAGGTCGATATAGAACGGGTCTGCCACCGTGCCTGCAAATACCCGCACACCGCTCCCCAGATTGTAGATGCCTTGTGCCGCGAGACTGGCGTAAGCGGGCATGGTGCGCGGCCCGACATTAGACGGTACGGCGATGAGTTTTTGCGTGCCGCTGCTGAAGACGGAAGTCCACACCCCGCCGATTTTTCTCTGGATAGTCATGGTATAGCTCTGGCGCAGACCCAGGCCTTCGGAACCTGCGCCGTCGAGAGCGGTGATGGCGGCAGGAATAATGGGGGTGCCGGGCGGCACCGGCGCGGGCGAATTGCTTGGTGCGGCCACTCCGCCACCCGCGCCGACAAAGCCGGTAAACACGCCGGGCAAGCGGTTTTCAGTCTTGAAACGGAACTGGATTTTGATGTCTTCATCGGCATCAAAATTGTTGTCCACTTTCATCTCGTAAAGAATTTCCGGATCGAACGGAAAATAGTTGGGGCCGTTGGCTGGTTCCAGCAGCGGATCCACGTTCAGGATCATGGTCAGTTTGGTCGGATCGTCGTAACTGACGAAGGCGTACCAGTCGGTAATATCCGCCTTGGTGTCGAGCGCGGTGAGCGGCGCTTCGCGGTGGTTGGCGGCGATGGCATTGGACAATGGCAGTGCCGCGCACAGCGACGCAACCAGCAGGGTGACGGCACGCAGGCGTGGCGAAAAGGCTTTCTGATTCGGGTTCATTTTATTTCTCCTGATATAAACAAAGATGACAGCATGGGTAGCACTGAGTGCAGTAAGCATCCGGTACTACTCATATGGAACGGCGACGGCCACGAAACCCCGGCAGCGCAAGCCCCAGTCCAACAAGGCTG
>JAYVLR010000215.1:0-5201 GCA_043759395.1 Thiobacillaceae bacterium | reverse complement strand
GTTGTTTTGACTTTGACTGGAATGCTGCTGGAAATCCTGGACAAAGCCGTCAGTCACCCACAGATCAAACCGCAGCCGTGCGCACCTGATCGGCAATACATTCAGCCCAGCGCTGCGCCTCCTCGGCCACACGCGACTCCACCATCACCCGAATCACCGGCTCGGTACCCGACGCGCGCAATACGATGCGGCCACTACCGTTCAACGAAGTCTGCGCCTCGGCAACCGCCGTTTTCACCGCTTCAGAATGGTCAAGTTTGAAACCTTTGGCCACTGGGACATTAATCATCACCTGCGGATAACTTTCGAGATCCACCGTCATCGCGGCCAGGGTTTCACCGCTTTCGCGCAGTGCGCGCAGCACTTGCAGCGCAGAGACGATGCCGTCGCCCGTGGTGTGTTTATCCAGACACAGGATATGCCCCGAGGTCTCGCCGCCCAGCGTCCAGCCTTTGGCCTGCAAGCGCTCGATCACATAACGGTCGCCGACATTTGCCCGCTCGAACGGCACTTTCAGCCGAGCCAGCGCATGCTCCATCCCAAGGTTGGTCATCAGCGTGCCGACCACGCCCCCCTTCATGTAGTTCGACTGAATGCGATGGCGGGCGATGACATACACCAACTCATCGCCGTCAAAAATTCGACCCGTTGAATCGGCCATCATCAGCCGGTCGCCGTCGCCGTCGAGCGCGATGCCCACGTCGGCATGATGCTCAAGTATCGCTGCCGTCAAAGCGGGAGTATAGGTGGCACCGCACTCGTCATTGATGTTGTAGCCATTCGGCGTATTGCCGATTGCGATGACCTCGGCACCGAGTTCATGCAGCACATGCGGCGCGATATGGTAGGTCGCGCCGTGCGCGCAATCGACGACGATGCGCAAGCCGCGCAAATCGAGATGATTGGGGAAGGTGCTTTTGCAAAACTCGATATAACGCGCGGCGGCATCTTCGATCCGTCTGGCGCGTCCCAATTGGCGCGCACTGACAGTATTGATCGGCGAATCCAGCTGCGCTTCGATCGCCTCTTCCAGGCTGTCGGGCAGCTTTTGTCCCTGCGCAGAAAAAAACTTGATGCCGTTATCTTCAAACGGATTATGCGATGCCGAAATCACCACCCCTGCCTGCAAGCGCAACGCGCGCGTGAGGTACGCGACCGCCGGCGTAGGCATTGGCCCGGTCATCAACACATTCACCCCGGCAGCCGTAAACCCCGCTTCCAGTGCGGCTTCCAGCATATAGCCGGAGATGCGCGTGTCTTTGCCGATCAAAACAGTTGGGTGCTGCCCCTCGGGCAAGCTGCCACGGTCGGCAACCAGAACCAGTCCGGCGGCATAGCCCAGATGCATCACAAACTCCGGCGTGATAGGCGACTCGCCCACCCGCCCGCGAACCCCGTCGGTACCAAAATACTTACGTGCCATCGATCATTTCCTTAGCCATCATTGACTGCATTCCGCTGCACTGCATTCCACACTGTCAACGCATCGCGCATCGCCGCCACATCGTGAACACGCACCAGGCGCGCGCCTCGTTCTACCGCCATCAGGTGCGCCGCCACCCCGGCAAATTCGCGCTCATCGACACCGCGCGCAGTTAACGCGCCGAGCATGGATTTACGCGACATCCCGACCATGACGGGCATACCTAAAGCGGTCAGAACATCAATATTCTTGAGTAGCGCAAGATTGTGCGCCAGACCTTTGCCAAAGCCGAAACCGGGATCAATTACGATGCTGTCCCGCGCAATGCCCGCCGCCATGCACGCCTCAATACGTTCACCCAGAAACCGGGCCACCTCGCTGACTACATTGCCGTAGTGCGGCATCTGCTGCATCGTCTGCGGCTCGCCCTGCATATGCATCAGGCATACCGCCGCTTGGGTCGCGGCCACCACCTCAAGCGCACCCGGCATCCGCAACGCCATCACATCATTCACCATGACCGCGCCCGCTTCCAGCGCGGCGCGCATCACTTCGGGCTTCTTCGTATCCACCGACACAACCAAGCCGGCCTTCGCCAGCGCCGCGATCACCGGCAACACGCGGCGCATCTCTTCGTCAACAGGAACAGGCAGCGCGCCGGGGCGTGTGGACTCGCCGCCCACATCAAGAATATCCGCGCCAAGCCTTGCCAGCCCAAGCGCGTGTTCAATCGCCAATGGCGCTGTGGTGAATTTCCCGCCGTCCGAAAATGAATCCGGCGTGGTATTGACGATCCCCATGATGAGTGGGCGATCCAGCGATAAACGGAAGGAACCTGCGTGGAGAATGCGCATAAAAACAGAGGAGCTCGAAGCTCCCCAATTGGTAGTGCGTCAAGCTTAGGTTTCTTGCGCAGGCTGCGCCGTCGGGGCAGGCGCACTCGGCTTGTCTTCGCTTGGCGGCGGCTGTGGTGCGGCGCTCGGCTTCGGCGGACGCGGCGAACGATCCGCCATGATGTCAGCGATCTGCTCGGCATCGATGGTTTCCCATTCCATCAGCGCAGAGGTCATGGCTTCGACCTTGCTGCGACTTTCGGTCAGGATTTTGGTCGCCAACGCATACTGTTCATCAAGAATGCGGCGAATTTCGATATCGACTTTTTGCATCGTCGCTTCAGACATGTTCTTGTGGGTCGTCACCGAGCGCCCCAAAAATATCTCGCCCTCGCTCTCACCATACACCATCGGCCCCAATGCCTCGGACATGCCGTAACGCGTAACCATTTCGCGCGCAATTTGCGTCGCACGCTCAAAGTCATTCGACGCACCGGTGGAGATATTGCCGACGAAAATTTCTTCCGCCACGCGTCCGCCAAACAGCATACTGATCTGCGCCAGCATTTGATCGCGATACAGGCTGTAACGGTCTTCTTCCGGCAGCGACCAGGTCACGCCCAACGCGCGGCCACGCGGAATCACCGACACCTTGTGTACCGGATCGCAGCCCGGCAGCGTCATGCCGATAACGGCGTGACCCGATTCGTGATACGCCGTTTTCTTTTTGTCCTCGGGGGTGATCACCATGGACTTGCGCTCTGCACCCATGAAGATTTTGTCTTTGGCTTTTTCGAAGTCGTCCATATCGACCAGCCGTTTGCCGCTGCGTGCAGCAAACAATGCCGCCTCGTTAACGAGGTTGGCCAGATCCGCACCCGACATGCCCGGTGTGCCGCGCGCCAGAATATCCGCACGCACATCCGGCGCAATCGGCACCTTGCGCATATGCACCAGTAAAATCTGTTCGCGGCCACGGATATCCGGCAGTCCCACCACCACCTGGCGGTCAAAGCGGCCCGGACGCAGCAAGGCCGGATCGAGTACATCGGGACGGTTGGTTGCGGCAATCACAATCACACCGCTGGTGCCTTCAAAGCCGTCCATTTCAACCAGCAACTGGTTCAGCGTCTGCTCGCGCTCATCGTTGCCACCGCCCAGCCCCGCTCCGCGCTGGCGACCGACTGCATCGATCTCATCGATGAAGATGATGCACGGCGCACTTTTCTTGGCCTGCTCAAACATGTCGCGCACACGCGATGCGCCCACGCCCACAAACATTTCAACAAAGTCCGAACCCGAAATACTGTAGAACGGCACCTTGGCTTCACCGGAAATCGCCCGCGCCAGTAAAGTTTTACCGGTACCGGGCGAACCCACCAGCAAGACGCCGCGCGGAATCCGGCCACCCAGCTTCTGGAATTTGGACGGGTCTTTCAAAAAATCGACCAGCTCGGCAACCTCCTCCTTGGCCTCATCGCAGCCCGCCACATCGGCAAATGTCACCGGGTTGGCATTCTCGTCCAGCAGACGCGCGCGGCTTTTTCCAAACGAAAACGCGCCGCCCTTGCCGCCGCCCTGCATCTGCCGCATGAAAAACACCCATACGCCGATCAGCAACAACATCGGGAACCATGAAATCAGCAAGCTCATCAGGAAAGAAGGCTGCTCTTCCGGCTTGGCCTCGACCGAGACGCCGTTTTTCAGCAAATCAGAGACCAGCCACGGATCATTCGGCGCGTACGACGTAAAGCGCTTGCCGTCAGCCGCCTCGCCCCGCAACACGTTGCCCTCGATCACCACTTTCGTGATTTGTTGCGAGCGGACTTCCTCGATGAACTGCGAATACGGCATTTGCGTCTGCGCAGTACGCTGTGCGCCAAACTGGTTAAACACCGTCATCAACACGACAGCGATAATCAGCCAGATCGCAATATTCTTAACCAGGTTGTTCACTCAATGCTCCCACACGCGTAACCGCGCAAATATTTAGACTGATTCTAAACCTGAATCCGGCGCTTTCCTAGGATGATTTACTGGGATGTTTTCCCAGCAAAAAAATCTCGTTGCTTCTTTCCCGCGAGGCTTCGGGCTTGCGTATCTGAACCTGCTCAAACACCTCGCGCATCTGCTTTCGATACGTTTCAAAGCCCACACCATGAAACGCTTTGACGAGAAAAGCGCCTTCAGGTTTCAGCCGCTTCGCAGAAAATGCCAGCGCCATCTCGCACAACTCGTAATGCCGGGCTTGATCGCGCAACATGACCCCGCTGATATTGGGTGCCATATCGCTCAAAACAAGGTCTACCTGTTTTCCCTGCAATTGATCTTCCAGCCACGCCAAGCCTTCGTCGCTGGCAAAGTCGCCTTGCAAAACCGCCATTCCCGGCAACGGCGCCACCGGCAACAGATCAATCGCCATGATCTGGCCCTGCCCTTTCAATTTCTGCACCACCACCTGGCTCCAACTGCCGGGTGCAGCCCCCAAGTCCACCACAATCATGCCGGGCCGCAACAAACGATCACGCTTGTCAATATCCAGCAATTTATACGCCGCACGCGAACGATAGCCGTCTTGCTGCGCCCGCTTCACAAACAAATCGGTCACATGCTCGTGCAGCCATGCGTTACTGGACTTTGTACGTTTCATCTATCGAGTTTCATATATCGGCTAAAATCCGGGGTTTGTTAGGTCGTTCAAGATTATGAAGCCACTCACCCCCGCCCAACGTCAATTTCTTAAAGGTTTGGCACACAAGCTTCAACCTGTTGTCATGATTGGCAATCAGGGACTTACCGCCTCTGTTCAGAAGGAAATTGAACACTCGCTGGCAGCGCATGAACTCGTCAAGATCAAAGCCGCCACCGACGAAACCGACACGCGCCGCACCTGGATGGACGAAATTTGCGCAGCGGCAAAAGCTACGCCCGTGCAGCAGATTGGA
>JAYVLR010000214.1:0-8147 GCA_043759395.1 Thiobacillaceae bacterium | reverse complement strand
ACGAAGTCGAAACGCTGACGCCAGCGCATGAACGGCTGACTGTTGATGTTCTCGTCGTCCTTGGTGAAATCCAGACCGCCACGCAGACATTCGTACACGGCGCGACCGTAGTTCTTGGCCGACAGGCCCAGCTTCGGCTTGATGGTGCAGCCCAAAAGCGGACGACCATACTTGTTCAGAATGTCACGCTCGACCTGGATACCCATAGGTGGGCCGCCGCAAGTTTTGACGTAAGCAATCGGGAAACGGATGTCTTCCAGACGCAGTGCGCGCAGGGCTTTAAAGCCGAACACGTTACCCACCAGCGAGGTGAACACGTTGACCACCGAACCCTCTTCAAACAGATCGATCGGGTAGGCAACAAAAGCATAGAAACAGGTATCGTCGCCCGGCACATCTTCGATGCGATAGGCGCGGCCTTTGTAATAATCCATGTCGGTCAGCAGATCGGTCCAGACCGTAGTCCAGGTGCCGGTAGAGGATTCAGCAGCCACAGCGGCAGCTACTTCCTCACGGTCAACGCCAGCCTGCGGGGTGATCTTGAAACACGCCAGAATGTCGGTATCCAGCGGGGTGTATTCCGGCATCCAATAAGTCTGCCGGTATTCCTTCACCCCGGCCTGATAGCTCTTCACTGCCATTATGTTCGCTCCTTAAGCTTGCTGATTCAGACAAAAATTCCAAACCCTTAATACCTGGCCGCCGTGATGCGCGTAGCCAAGTCCCCAGGGAACCCTGAACAAAACCCCCGTGAAAACCCTGCGGATTGCTCTGGAGGACTTATTCAAGGCTTCCCTCATTTCTATCGTCAAGACACTTGAGGCCATGACGCCAACGTAACCTTATTCGCACCGTTGCATAATTAACAATTCATATTAATGATGAAAATCATAAGCGTATGCTATGGTTCAATTATGCACATCACTTTACGCCAGCTCCAGGTATTTGAAGCCGCCGCCCGCCTCGCCGGTTATACCAAGGCATCCAAAGCCTTGCACCTGTCGCAACCGGCGGTTTCCATGCAAATCCGCCTGCTGGAAGAGCAAGCCGGAATGCCGCTGTTTGACCAAATTGGAAAAAAAATTCATCTCACCGATGCGGGTCGCACATTGTACCGACACGCCCAGGGTATCCTTGCGCAGGTGGATGAAGCCCTGCTTGAACTAGAAGAAATGCGCGGCGTGCGGCGCGGCCAGCTCAACATCACCATCGCCAGCACCGCCAATTATTTTGCCCCGCAACTGCTGGCGGCATTCTGCCAGCGCCATCCCGAAGTCAAAGTTAGCCTGGACGTCTCCAACCGCGAACATATCCTCACCCAGCTTGCTGAATCGGACAAAGACCTCGCCATCATGGGGCAACCGCCCGAAGAAGCCAATCTGATCGCCCATCCTTTTATGGAAAACCCACTGGTGGTGATCGCGTCACCCACCCATGCATTGGCGCGAAAACGCGCCATTCTACCCTCACGTCTGACTGAAGAAACCTTCATCAGCCGCGAACCCGGTTCCGGCACGCGCATGGCGGCAGAACGATTTTTTGATGCCGCCAACATCCACCTCGCCACTACCATGGAAATGAGCAGCAACGAAGCCATCAAACAGGCCGTGCAAGCCGGGTTGGGGCTGGGCGTGGTGTCAATTCACACTCTGGAGATGGAACGTGCGTTAGGCCGTCTGGCCATTCTGGACGTGCAAGGCTTCCCCATCATGCGCCACTGGTATGCGGTACATCGTCCCGGCAAACGCTTTTCGGTCGTGGCACAGGCCTTTCTCGATTTCGTTCTGACCGAAGCAGGCAAATTGCTGGCGCAGCCCCGTGCATGACTCAAGCGGTGTATTTTTCGCGCCGCATCACCTGCGTGTCGGACACAAACACCGCTAGGTGGTGGCCGCGTTTCATCAGTTTTTCAACGTCGGTCAACACCGTATCCAGCATGATTTCTGGCACGGCCAGCATGAACAGGATATTGCTCTCGCCCTCCAGCGTACCGGTCTGCAAGCCCGCGCTGCCTGCGCCGCGCGCGTCCAGCACGGTGTAACCTGATGTTTCATGCGCTTCGGCAATGCTGACCAGGCGCTCTTCCAGCGTGGCGTTGGCGACAATGTTGATGAGTTTCATGGAATAGAGTTGCGGCATGGAATTCCTCTCCTGAAATTGTCCTGTTTACGCACCCGCCAAGCGGGCGGCAAAGTAGTGATAAAGCGGGATGCCGACAATAACGTTGAACGGGAACGTCACTCCGAGCGAAAGCGTTAGATAATAAGACGGGTTGGCTTCGGGAATCGCCAGCCGCATCGCGGGCGGCACCGCGATATACGATGCCGACGCGCCCAGCACTGCCACCAACAACGCGCCGCCCTCGCCAAATCCCAGCCAGTAATGGCCGACCAGCAAGCCGACCGCGCCGCCGAGCACAGGCATCAACACGCCGAACGCCACCAGAAACGCGCCCACGCGCTTGAATTCGCCGATGCGCTTGCCTGCCTCCATGCCCATTTCCAACAGAAACAGCGACAGCACACCCATGAACAGCACGCTGAAAAACGGCGTAATGGTGTCGAGCGAAGACGGTTTGACAACCGCGCCGATGAACATCGCGCCGAACAGCAACATCACGCTGCCGTTGGTGAACGCATCTTTCAGCAGTTCGCCCATGTGGTTTTCGCGGGCGTTTTCTTCATCGTGGGTTTGGCTGCCGCGCGAAAACCGCGCCAACAGCAAGCCGACCACAATCGCTGGCGACTCCATGATCGCCAGCATGATGACCGGGTAGGTTTCGTATTCGATCTGCTGCGCGTTGAGGTAGGCAATCGCGGTGAGAAACGTGCCCGCGCTGACCGACCCGTAGTGCGCAGCGATAGCAGAGGCATTGAGCTTGTCGATACGACCAGCCAACAGCATAAGGTAGGCCAGAATCGGCAGGCCAAAGCCCAGCACCAGTGCAGCAGCGACAGCCTGTGTCGCGTCGCCCAGATCGGCATGCGCCAGCTCAACGCCGCCTTTAAGGCCGATGCCGATCAGGAGGTAAATCGACAGCGCCTTGGCCAGATCGGGCGGAAACTTGAGGTCAGACTTGACTGCCTGCGCCAGAAACCCCAACGCGAAAAACAGCACTGCCGGAATTAACAGATTGGACAAATTCACCATCCACCTCCTCAATATGTTTTTATGCGCGGAAGTTTAGCGCACGACTCCCGGCAACGAGCGCAATGGATTTTATTCTTCAAGCGCCGCCATATCGCTTTGACAACTCAACCAGGGCGATATCCTTGCCGACAAACAGATTCTCCGCGCCGATCACCCGGTCGAGCCCGGCGCGGTCGAGCGCCTCGCGCACCGGCTTTTTCAGCCCAGATAGCATCAGGGTGACGCCCGCCGCCTTCAAATCACCCGTCAGCGCGCGCAGTTTTTCCTCGCCGGTGGCATCGATGCGGTTGATGCCGTTGCCGAGGACGAGCAGGGCGCGTGCCTTGGGGAACTGGTTCAAGGCTTTGAGTACGGCTTCCTCGAAATAGGCCGCGTTGATGAACACCAGCGAAGCGTCGAAACGCAGCACCACATAGTTTTCGCTAATCGGTGCCAAGTCGTGGCTGGCCGCGCCCGCCAGCGTGCCATCGGCGGTGCGGCCCATGACTTCGCTGCGCGGGCTCATGGTGCCCATCAAAAACAGCACGATGGTCAGCACCACGCCGACCAGCACGCCGTCAGCCAGTTGCGGCGCCATGATGAGGGTGGTGACGAAAGTGACCAGACCGACCACGCCGTCGGCGCGGCGCACGTTCCAGGCGTGCAGCATGGATTTGAAATCAAGCAGACTGAACACCGCGCTCATGACGATGGCGGCCAACACCGGCTGCGGCAGGTGATAGAGATATTTCGTAAAAAACAGCATCACCAGCAACACACCCAATGCGCTGACGATGGCGTAAAAGCCGCTCCTCGCGCCGACCCTGGCCGCTACCGCCGAGCGCGAAAACGAGCCGCTGACGACATACGACTGAAAAAAACTGCCGACGATGTTGGCCAGTCCCTGGCCGATCAACTCCTGGTTGGGATCGAGCTTTTCACGGGTTTTCGCCGCCAGCGCGCGCGAGATCGAGGTGGCCTCCATGAAGCCGATCATCGCCATGATGAAGGCGGTGGCGAACAGGCCGGACATCACGCCGAAATCGAGCGGCGGCACGCTAAAGCCCGGTATTCCGCTGGAGATGCTGCCGACCACCTGGCCGCCAGCAGCAAGCCTGAGCTGGCTGTCCTTGAAGCCGGTCAGCCGCCAGGCAGGGTGTAGCGGGTTGCTCTCGGTTGCGGTGCGGTACACCGTGCGGCCATCGTCCAGTTGCACCGGCATTAACGCAAACTGGTAGGCCGCCACGCGCTGGCCGTACAGGCTCTGCTTAAGGCTTTTTTCCTCGCCCGCCAAGCGCAGCAATTCGGCTTCAAGGCTGTAATCGTGTTGATCGGTTTTGCTGGCGGTCTTGAGTGTGTGGTTGATTTCACCCTGCGCTTTTTTCAACGCCTTCAGCGCGGCTTCGGTGGCGGCGAATTTCTCGAAAGCGGCGCATGCGGCGGGCGCCTCGATCTGCGCCAGCGTCGCCGACGCGGTCTGCTCGAAATGCAAGGCGGCGCTAACCAACGTGCCGATCACCACCACGATCAACACCCCCGGCAGTTTGGGCAAAAAGCGTTTCAGCAGTGACAGCAAAATAAGCGTGGCAATGCCAAAAGCAATCGTCGGCCAGTGCGCGATGGGCAGTTGATGCACCACCTGCCACAGGTCGAGCAGGAAGGTATCGGAACGCGGCATCGGAACGTTGATGAAGCTATTCAACAGCGACAGCCCGATGATCAGCGCCGCCGCGTTGGTAAAGCCAAGAATCACCGGATGCGAGGCGAGATTGATCAGCACCCCCATGCGAAACAATCCAAGCAACAACCGCAACACGCCGACCATCAGCGCCAGCAGCAGCGACAACTGGATGAACTCGTCGCTGCCGCGACTAGCCAGCGGCTCGATCGCCGCCGCCGACATCAAGGACAGCAGCGCCACCGGCCCGGTGTGCAGAAAGCGCGATGCGCCCCACATCGAGGCCACCATCACCGGCAGAAACGAGGCATACAGGCCGTATACGACCGGCAGGCCGGCCAACGCGGCGTAGGCCATGCTCTGCGGCACCAGGATCATCGCCACGGTAACACCCGCAATCAAGTCGGCGCGCAGGCTGTCGCGCTGCATGGGAAACCAGCGCAGGAAAGGGAAAAATCGGCTCAGCATGGCATATGTCGTGTCTATGTGTTGGCAGGTGATTATCGGTCAAGGCGCAAACAAAATAACCACATCGGGCTATTGGATGGCCGATGTGGGGGATGGCCAGCGCGACAGATTGTCGGCGTGACGGATGGCTTGTGTGGACGGCGCTCAGGCCGCCCGCGACACCGGCTCGACGGGCAAGGGATGGCCGACCATTTCTGCCTGACCTGCCATGTCCGTTTTGGCTGCGCGAGAAGCGATCAGCACGACCGGCACCGGCAGCGTGTCCTGACGCTGGGTGCCATTTAACAGCCCGCGTCCCAGGTAGCCGGTTTCGTTGCAGGCGAGAAACGCCACTTCGGGATGACGGCGCAGGTAGCGCGCCAGTCCGCCCATGATGTCGCCCGAGAGAATTTCCAGGCGCAGCCCGATGTCGGCGGCGGCGAGCGTGTCCGCGTAGGGCGCGAGCATGGCGCGGGCGGATGCCTCGGACTGGAAGCTCAATACCGTCAGGCCGTGCTTCAAGCGGGCGCAGGTTTGCGCCACATACTGCATGACCTCGGCGGACAACTCGCTGCCCATATACAGCGCAACCTGCCGGCGCGGGCGGGCCGGTTGCGTGGAATCGGCGGCCACCGGGGCGGCGGGGGCATCAGCAGCCGGGTCGAGATAACGCGCCTTCTGGCTCAGGGTGAGAAATTCGCCCGCATCGGCGGCAGCCATCGCGTTCAACATGCGTTTGATTTCAGTGGTCAGTTTGGTCATGGTCAACTCCATATTGATTAAGGGGATGCCTGTTACTAAGCATTCTACGTGCCAGATATTTTTTCTTTTTTTAAACAAATGGTTAGCTATAAATCAAAATTGCCAGGCTGTTGCTTATAGCAACAAATATGGGAAAAGTGTTGCATAAAATGAATGTCGTTGCATGTAAAATGCAACACTGTTGCGCGGTTCGTTGTTTGTATCCATACACGGTCTTCCAGATGCCCAGCCTTCGCGGAAAAATTCTCACCACTTACGGTTTCTCCAAGGGCGTGCTGCTGGTGTTCGCCGCCGTGGTGTTCGCCGATTTGTATTACTTGCGCACCCAGATCGAGGCGGGCGAGGCGGTGGGTGCCTTCCGCGAGGCGACTCAGGAAATGCGTCGCGAGGAAAAAAATCTTTTTTTGTACCGCGAGATCGAAAGCCTCGACCATCTGTTGGCGCAAGTCGATGCGGCCGAAATTGTGCTGAAGGCTGGTCAGCAGACCTTTGCAAAAATTGCCAGCGGCGATGATCTGCGCCGCTTGCAGACCCTGCTGCCGCAATACCGCACACAGATGGAAGCTTATCCCCTGCTGTCCGCGCAGGCGCGTGCGGCGGCGCAGCAGACGATTCGCGCGAGCGGGCAAGCGTTATCGGCTCTGGCCGAAACCTTCAGCCGCCGCGAACGCACGGTGCTGGCCGATGCGGTACGCACCAGCAGCCACACCTTGCTGGGCGTGTTTGTGGCGGTGTTGCTGCTGGGGGTGGCCGGTGCGCTGTTTCTGGTGCGCCAGGTGGTGCGCCCCTTGCGCACCATGGAGATGCAGTTGAACACCTTGGCCGAAGGCCGTCTGCGGCAACTCACGCCGCCATCGCAGGATCAGGAATTCCAGTCTTTTGTCCAGGCGATCAACGCCATGCTGGAGCGCCTGCGGGTTCAGCAAAGCCAGTTGCGCCACCACGAAAAAGCCGCCGCGCTGGGGGTGCTGGTGTCGGGTGTGGCGCATGAACTGAACAATCCGCTGTCGAACATTTCGACCTCCGCGCAATTGTTGCTGGAAGACTGCGCAGAGTGCGCCAGCGACGACGGCAAAATGAAACGCCAGTGGCTGGCGCAAATTGACGGCGAGACCGAACGCGCCCGGCGCATCGTGCGCAGGCTGCTCGACAGCGTGCGCCAGCCAAAACTCCATCTTCAGCCGCACGCCGTGGGCGAGCTGATTCAGGCTTCGCTGGCGCTGGTGAACCGGCAATTGCCGGCGGGCGTGCAGGTATGCGTGGGCGCCACGCCGGACTGCGCCGTGCAGGCGGATCGCGAACGCCTGCATCAGCTCTTCATCAACCTCATCAAGAATGCCGCCGATGCCGGTGCCACGCAGATCGACATCAGCGCGGCGCAAACCCACTGGGCGGATTCGCAGGCCGGGCGCAGCGAACATCTGGTCGGCGAAACCGATGCGCTGGCCAGCGCGGCCAGCATTTTGCAGATACAGATTGCCGACAACGGCCCGGGCATTGCCCCGGAAAACCTGGCGCGTATTTTTGACCCGTTTTTTACTACCCATTCGGCGGGCGATGGCACTGGTCTCGGGTTGTATCTGGTGGAAGAAATAGTCAGCGAACACCATGGCTGCATCGCGGTGGAGAACCGCGCCGGGGGCGGCGCGTGTTTCGTTGTCTGGCTGCCGCTGACCCAGACGGAGACAATATGAATACCCCACACATTTTGCTGATCGACGATGAAGCGATTGCCCTATCGAACCTGAGCCACGTTTTCGAGCGCGAAGGCTATGCCGTCACCGCTTGCAAAAGCGGCGAAGCCGGGCTGGCGGCAATGCAGACCACGGCCTTCGATCTGGTGCTGACCGACCTGAAAATGCCCGGCATCGACGGCATGGACGTGCTGCGCCAGATCCGCACCAGTACGCCGGACGTGCCGGTGATCATGATTACCGGCCACGCTACCCTTGATTCGGCGGTGGACGCGATGAAGGCGGGCGCTTACCACTACATCGCCAAGCCGTTCCGCCTGGCCGAGGCACGCGAGGTGGTGCGTAGCGCGCTGGAAATGCGCCGCGTCAAACGCGAAAACAGCGAACTCAAACAGCGCATTGAGCACTTGTCCGGCCAGACCACGATCATTACGCAA
>JAYVLR010000213.1:0-6048 GCA_043759395.1 Thiobacillaceae bacterium | reverse complement strand
TCTAAACCGGTTTGCATAAGCTCAGGAAATAAAAACCCCCGGGACCGGGGGTTGCGATGGCCATGGTAAGAGGGCTATTGTCCGCCGCCCAGCTCATGCACGTAGACCGTCAATACCTTGATCTGTTCCGGGCTCAGGCGCTCGCCCCATGCTGGCATCACGCCTTTATTCAATCCGTCATTGACCACCTTGCGGATCGCTGCCACTTTTGCGGGTGCGGAATCAGCCTTGGGCACATCGGCCCATAACCAGATTTTGTCGGTCAGATTCGGGGCACCGATTTCGCGGCGACCCTTGGCATCGGAGCCATGACAGTAAAAACAGGCCGCCGTATCCGAATGAAACAATGCATTGCCTGCCTGCGCCTTGGCTGTATCGTGCCCGATCGCAGACAGGCTGGCGACGTAATTGGCCAGTTGGTCAATTACGGCGGCAGAGAGCACTTCGCCGAACGCGGGCATGTAAGCGCGACGACCGTCTGTAATGGTGGCGTGGATGGTCTCGAAGCCGCCGCCATATAGCCAATCATCATCGGTCAAATTCGGGAAAAATCCCAGTACGCCTTGCCCGCCCGCCTGGTGACAAGCCGCACAGTTGTCTGCAAACAATGCCTTGCCTGCAGACAGAATAAATCCGTTCATTTCAGGATCCTTTGCAATCGCCTGATAAGTCATGGCGGACACTTTGTCGAAATAGGGCTTTTGCTCGGCGCTAGCGCGGTTCATATCTGCCATAAAGACCGCACGGGTGTTCCAGTGGTGGCTGACAGTTTCGCCTTTGTCGTTGACGTAAGTGATGTTCGATACGCCGGAGAGGAAACTTTTTCCGACCGGCCAGGACGGATAAATAATCCAGTACCCTAGCGCAAATACGACGCACGCATAAAACGCATACACCCACCAGACCGGCAATGGGTTGTTGTATTCCTGAAGATCGCCATCCCAGGCGTGGCCAGTGGTCTGCACCGTTTGTGATTGCAGTTTTTGCTCGCTCATTTTTTTTCCTTCGCGTCGTTCCGCTTGCTTGGCACTGGATCCTGGCTCGCCGCAACTGGCGGGTCTTCGTCCAGAAAAGGCATGTCCCGATAGGATTCGAGACGCTCGCCGCGCTGGCGGTTGCCGTAGACGTACAACACGATGCCAATAAATGTGACTAAAAAAATAATCAGCGCGACCGGTTTGGTATGTTCAGGTTTCGAAAACCACAGCAACCATTCCATCACGTCTGACCTTAACGGTATTTGACGAATTCGTCGTCTTTGTATTTGCTGAAGTCCACCATGGTGCCCAGCACTTGCAGATAAGCCACGAGTGCATCCATTTCACTCACACCCGCTTTATTGCCATCGTAGTTGCCAAAATTGGCCTGCTCGATCAGGTTCTGCTGCGCATCGGAGATATGCAATTGCTTTGCTACGCTCTCGCCAAATTTTTTGACGTTGGCTTGATATTCGGCATCGGTCAACGAATACGGCACACCCACATTGCGCAAAGCTTTCATCCGCAGCGCCACATCGGAAATATCAAGCGGCGTAGACAATAGCCAGGGGTAGTTTGGCATGACCGACTCCGGCACCATCGAACGCGGCGCGACCAGATGTTGCACCTGCCACTCGTTGGAATATTTATTGCCCACCCGCGCCAGATCCGGCCCGGTACGTTTGGAACCCCATTGGAAGGGGTGGTCGTATTGCGACTCGGC
Source organism: Thiobacillaceae bacterium (assembly GCA_043759395.1). Classification (GTDB taxonomy): domain Bacteria; phylum Pseudomonadota; class Gammaproteobacteria; order Burkholderiales; family Thiobacillaceae; genus Thiobacillus. The sequence goes on along the minus strand of JAYVLR010000213.1, from coordinate 4,347 downwards.
AGCCAAAGAGTAATGGCCATAACGCAGCTTTTCGTCGCGGAAAGGACGAATCATTTGCGAGTGGCAAAGATAGCAACCCTCGCGCTGGTAGATGTCGCGGCCCCGCTGTTCCAGCGGCGTATACGGCCTGACACCGTCGACTTTTTCGATGGTTTTGTCGATGAAAAAGAGCGGCGCGATTTCAACCAGTCCGCCGATGCTGATCGCGAACATGGTGAGCACCAGCATCAGACCAATATTGGTTTCAATCCATTCGTGCTTGAAATTGATATTCATGTCAGGCTCCGGCGCGCGCCATTTTGGCTGCGAGTTTGGCCTCCAGCGCCGCTTCTTCACGCGTGGCCTGGCGTATGGTCATGTACATGTTGTAGGTCATGGTGATTGTGCCCGCCAGGAAGAACATGCCGCCCACGGCACGCATGATGTAGAACGGCACCATCTGCGCGACCGACTCGACAAAGGAGTATTGCAGGTTGCCGAACTGGTCGAACGAACGCCACATCAAGCCTTGCGTAATCCCGGAAACCCACATGGCCACGATGTAGAGCACGATACCGATCGTCGCTAGCCAGAAATGCACTTCGACCAGCTTGTTGCTGTACATGTGTGTATCCCACAACTTCGGCATCATGTGGTACAGCGAACCAAAGGTAATCATCGCTACCCAGCCCAATGCGCCGGAGTGAACGTGGCCAATCGTCCAGTCGGTGTAATGCGACAGCGCATTCACTTCCCTCAAGGACATCATTGGTCCCTCGAAAGTGGACATGCCATAAAAGGACAACGCGACAATCATGAAACGCATGATCGGATCGGTGCGCAGTTTGTCCCACGCGCCGGAGAGCGTCATGATGCCGTTGATCATCCCGCCCCAGGACGGCATCAACAGCAGGATCGAGAATGCGGCAGCAAGCGATGATGTCCAGTCCGGCAGGGCGGTCCAGTGCAAGTGGTGCGCGCCGACCCACATGTACATGAAACTCAGCGCCCAGAAGTGGATGATAGACAGCCGGTACGAATAAATCGGACGCCCCGCCTGCTTGGGAACGAAGTAATACATCATGCCGAGAAAGGCTGCGGTGAGAAAGAATCCGACCGCGTTATGGCCGTACCACCACTGCGTCATCGCGTCCTGGGTACCGGCAAACAAGCTGTAGGATTTCATCGAAAACAGGCTGACCGGCATCGCCAGATTGTTAAAAGTATGCAGCAGCGCAGTCGCCAGAATAAAGGCCAGATAAAACCAGTTGGCAACATAAATGTGCGGCTGGCTGCGGCGCATGACGGTGCCTACAAACAGAATCAGGTACGTCACCCAGACGACCTCGATCAGGATATCGATCGGCCATTCCATCTCGGCGTATTCGCGCGACTGCGTATACCCCATGACGTAGCTGGTATCCGCCAGCACAATGACCGCCATCCAGCCCCAAAAAGTGAAGCTGGCCATGCCGTCCGAAATCAGCCGGGTCTGGCAGGTTCGCTGAACAATATAGTAGGAGGTGGCAAACAGCGCCGAGCCGCCAAAACCGAAAATCACCGAAGTGGTGTGGACGGGACGGAACCGGCCAAACGAAAAATAGGGGCTGTCAAAATTCAGCAAGGGCCAGGCCAGTTCAGCGGCAATATACACCCCGACAAACATGCCGACCACCGCCCAGACCAGCGACATGACGGCAAATTTTTTGACCACATCGAAGTTGTACTGCTCGGCACTCGTGTAAGTGGTTACCGCCATCTGACGCTCCTGATCTGCCTGCCCTGGCAGGATAAAACAGCACATTAAAATATAAAAAACCGCAGAATTGTATGCCGCGCGACCGGCCTCTTGCAAGTCGTTTAAGGCTTACCCTCCGGCCTGAGGAGCGCCTTCAAATCCGTGGCAATCACCTCCGCGCCGCTGCCGTATGGCATCAACAGGCGCAAGCGGCCTTCCTGATCATAGATATAAGTCCCCGCACTATGGTCGATCAGATAGTCGCCCTGTTTCCGTCCAGAAGTCTTTTCGTAGACAACTTTGTATTCCTTTGCAAGCTCCGCCAAGTGTGCAGAGTCCGTAAGCATTCCCAGAAAAGCCGGGTTAAACGCGGGTACGTATTTTTTTAAAATATCCGGCGTATCTCGTTCCGGGTCTACCGTTACAAAAATGACCTGAACTTTATTCGCATCGGCTCCCATCGATTTCAGAGCCATCGCAAAGTCGGACAAGGTCGTCGGACACACATCGGGACAATGCGTATAACCAAAAAACATCGCAACCAGCTTGCCCCTAAAATCGGACAGTTTGCGGGTTTTCCCGTTGTGATCAAGCAATTCAAAATCGCGGGCGAACGAGGCACCGGTAATATCCGTGGCATGAAACACAGGCGCGGGCGGCTCGCTTTTCTGGCAAGCCAGCAGCGATGCGGCCAGAAACAGGGTTGCGAACAGCGCTCTGGTTTTCATATCAGCGTTTGGCAGGCGATCCGGCTCTTGCGTTACAAGCGAATTAGAGGGGAAACTTAAAGTAATGATCGACCAGCATCACCGCAAACAACAGGCTCAGATGCCAGATCGAAAAGCGGAAAGTTTCCCTGGCCAGCGCATCGCTGTAATTGCGGTATAAGCGCCAGCCATAGGCGATGAACATGCCCCCGAGAATGACCGCGCCCAGCAGATAAATCCAGCCGCCCATCCCGGTGCCCAACGGCAGCATGGTGACAGCGAACAATATCAATGTGTAGAGCAGAACGTGCAGACGAGTGTAAGCATCGCCATGCGTCACAGGCAGCATCGGCAAACCAGCCTTTGCATATTCCTCCTTGCGGTACAGCGCCAGTGCCCAGAAATGCGGCGGTGTCCAGGCGAAAATAATCAGGAACAGCAGCAAGGCATCGTGATGGATTTCGCCGGTGGCGGCCGCCCATCCGAGTACAGGCGGCATCGCGCCGGACGCGCCGCCAATGACAATATTTTGCGGGGTCGCCGGTTTGAGGATGACGGTATAGATCACCGCATAGCCAACGAAGGTGGCGAGGGTCAGCCACATAGTCAACGGGTTGACGAAAGTATTCAGCAGATACAGGCCCGCACCGCCCACCACGCCTGAGAAAATCAGGGTCTGCGTGCTAGTCAGCTCACCCAGCGGGAGCGGACGAGCGCGGGTGCGCGCCATGACGGCATCAATTTTTTGTTCAACCAGACAGTTAAACGCCGCCGCTGCGCTGGCAACCAGTGCAATGCCAATCGTGCCCGCCCACAACACCCGCCACGCGGGCAAGCCGGGGACGGCGAGAAACATACCGATCACGGCAGTAAATACAATCAAGCTGACGACACGCAGTTTGCACAAAGCGAGAAACTGTTGGCAACGACACGCAACACCAGCGAGCATTAAGCTCTGGGTCATGCTAATTCCTTCGCTAACTTCTTCTTACCCTAAAATTCAGCATCACCATCCCCGCCAGCAGTAGCGCGGCTCCGGCATTATGCGCCACGGCAATCGGTAGCGGCAGGCTGAACACGACATTGCTGATCCCCAATAAGACTTGCACCGCCAGCACACCCAGCAGCATGATGGCAATCCCTGAATAGCCTGGCGTTCTGGACAGGCGCGTCGCCAGCCAGGCTAAATACAGGGTGACGATCAGCGCCATCAAACGATGGGTCCAGTGAATCGCTGTCAACGCGGTCAGCGAAAGTAATTCACCCGTCGCCGTTTCACCCAGATTACGCCGCAAGGTATAGGCATGCGCAAAATCCATCTGTGGCAGCCAACTCCCCTGACACGTCGGGAAATCAGTGCAGGCGAGTGCGGCATAGTTGGTGCTCACCCAGCCGCCAAGCGCTATCTGAACGGCCACTAGCACCAGACCCATTGTCGCTGCGGTGCGTAAATGATTAGCGCGAGCGAAATAGGCCTGGCGCGAGGCCGGATTTTCACGCCGCCACAACCAGACCAGCAAAGCGAGCGTAGTCATACCGCCCAATAAATGTGCAGACACGACGAGTGGTTTGAGCAATTTAGTCACGGTCCACATACCCAGCAAAGCCTGAAACACTATCACGCCAAGCAAGCTTAGCGGCAACCCCCAACCACCCTGGGTCTGCTTACGCAAGCGCCAGGCCATGACAAAGACCACCAAAATCAATACGCCGAGCGTGCCCGCAAAATACCTGTGCACCATCTCCTTCCATGCCTTGGCATGCGACACCACGCCGTTTGGGCTGGTTTTGAGTGCGGCATCAATTTCATCTGCCGCATGATGTGGCGTGATCTGCCCATAACATCCAGGCCAGTCCGGACACCCCAGCCCCGCATCCGAAAGACGCACATAAGCACCCAGTGGCACCACAAAAAAAGTCAGC
>JAYVLR010000212.1:0-7765 GCA_043759395.1 Thiobacillaceae bacterium | reverse complement strand
CCATCTGGCACACAACCTCGTCGCCGGGCTGGTGGTGGGCGTGGTGGCCTTGCCGCTCGCAATGGCATTTGCCATCGCCAGCGGCGCCCGACCCGAGCAGGGCATTTATACCGGCATCGTCGCCGGGATTATTGCTGCGCTGTTCGGCAGTTCGCGCGTTTCGATCAGCGGGCCAACCGGGGCGTTCATCGCCGTGCTTGCCGGTATTACGCTGCAATACGGTATCGACGGCTTGCAGATCGCCAGCTTCATGGCCGGGCTGATCCTGCTCGCCATGGGCTGGGCCAAACTGGGCGGCATTATCCGTTTCATTCCCACCCCGGTCATCACCGGCTTTACCGCTGGCATTGCCATCATTATTTTCGTCGGGCAGTGGAAAGATTTTTTCGGCCTGCACCCGGCCGCGTCGGGGCATCATTTTCATGAAAAACTCATCGCCCTGCTACAGGCTTTCTCGACGCTGAACATCCCCACCACGCTGCTGGCAGCCAGCGCGCTGCTGATTGTCATCGTCGCGCCGCGGCTGACGCGACGCGTCCCCAGCCCGCTCATCGCGATGCTGGCGGCCACGGCTGCGCAGGCGTATTTCCAGTTTGACGGCGTCGCCACCATCGGCAGCGCCTTCGGCGGTATCCCCGCCGGTTTGCCCAGTCTGCATCTACCCGCGATCAGCTTTGCCCACATGCTCGAACTGCTCGGCCCCGCGTTTACCATCGCGATGCTCGGCGCGATCGAATCGCTACTGTGCGCAGTCGTCGCCGACGGCATGATGGACACCCGTCACGACCCCAATCAGGAACTGGTAGGCCAAGGTCTGGCGAATATCGCCGCGCCGTTGTTCGGCGGCTTCGCCACCACCGGCGCCATCGCGCGCACAGCCACCAGCATCCGCAACGGCGGCAACAGCCCGCTCGCCAGCGTCGTTCACGCGCTGGTGCTGCTGATCGTCATTCTGGCCGCCGCTCCGCTGGCGGCGCACATCCCGCTGGCCGCGCTGGCCGCCATTCTGTTTGTCGTCGCGTGGAACATGAGCGAGGCGCGGCATTTTACCGACCTGCTGCGGCACGCGCCGACCAACGACAAAGCGCTGCTGCTGATCACGTTTTTGCTCACCGTATTTGCCGATCTGGTGATTGCCGTCAATGTTGGCGTGCTGCTCGCCGCGCTGCTGTTCATGAAACGCATGAGCGAAACCGTACAAATCGAGGGCGAAAGCGAAGAAAATCTGGCCGCCGTCTGCCCCATCGGCGCGCCGCGCGGCGTGCAGATTTACGCCATCAACGGCCCCCTGTTCTTTGGCGCCGCCGCCACCTTCGAGCGCACCCTGGCGGGTCTGCACGATCAGTCCAGTACCGTGGTCTTGCGCCTGTCGCGGGTACCGTTTGCCGATGCCACCGCGATGCAGGCGCTAAAAGACATCATCCGCCATTTTGGCCAGCGCCACATTCAGGTGGTGTTGTGCGAAGCCAGCCCACGCGTCGCGGCCAAACTGGAAAACTTCGGCCTCAACAAACAACGCAGCGACGTGCGCGCCAATGTGATAGAGGCGCTGGCGCAAATCGAGAGCGCTGGCGTCCTGTCTGACACCCCGCCGCCCGGATAGCGAACTTGACGCATGCCACACCACGGCAGATGCTAGCCATCATGCTGCTGCTTTATCACCAGCCTGCGTTCGGCATTGATACCCAACAATAATAAAAATGTAAAAATGGGGTCAGACACGATTATATTCTTTTCGGCCTTATACCCAAGCGACGCAATTTTCCGGGCCAGCGCAGGCGGCAATTGCGCGTCAACCAGAAAACGCGGCACGTCAGGCGGCTTTTAATACGGGATGGTCAAATTGGCGCGCCGCGTACAGCAGTACAGCGGTGATGTCTTCCGCTTCCAGATAGGGATAATCAGCCAGGATTTGTTCGCGGCTTTCGCCTGCGGCCAGCAGTTCCAGCACATCGCTTACGCGGATGCGCAAGCCGCGAACGCAGGGGCGTCCGCCGCATTGACCGGAGTTAACTGTGATTCTTTCCAATGCCGTGCCTTCCATGCTGGCCACCCTTGAGCACTATGTTTGGGTTGATTCTACGGCAAACAGCCAACCAATAGCAGCATTGGGGACAGACCACGGCTTCTCTGTGGTTCATGCCTAATTCATAGTTGGGCATCGCTTCGAGGTCTTTCATCATCACATTTCAGAACGTGCAAATTAACTGCCAGAAAACACCCCGGCCTCAAAACACCACACGATGTCTTACTGGCGCAATTACAGCCTTATCAAAATGTTGATGCACTTCAGGATTGAATCCGCCTTATCTTAGGCCAGCGCGCGGTAGGCTTTCAATCCGCCTGCAATGAACTTGACATTCTTGTAGCCCATGTTGCGCAGCGTATCCGCAGACAGTGCGCCCCGGTTAAACGCGTTGCAATAGCAAATAATCGCGGTATCCAGGTCGGGGATGATGTCTTCGATATTCATTTCCAGCTTGCCGCGACTGACATGCAGCGAACCGGCGATATGATCGGCATCGTGTTCTTCCTTGTCGCGGATATCCAGCGCAACTGCGCCTGCGGCCAGCAACGCGTCCACCTGTTTAGGCAGCACCTCTTCTACGCGGGCGCGGGCGGCATCGGCAAGGTGCTGGAATTTTTCTGAGTAGGCCATTTGGGTCTTCCTTATCAAAAATGAAACAGTCAGGGGAAAGGCAGGGTTACGGTTTGCGAAGGACTTCTGGATCACAATCCGGACATGAAAATTAACTGAAGGGCACTTCTATAAATGTAATTTTTTGTCATTGCGAGCGAAGCGCGGCAATCCAGCGCATTGGTTAAGCAGGAATTTCTGGATCGCCACGTCGCTACGCTTCTCGCGATGACGATTTATAGAAGCGCCCTGAATGAAATGATACCCGACACATAGTCGCCTAAGGTGCTGGGCTTTGCAGCCCAAGCTCTAACAACTTACGGTCATTGCAGGTCTGGCATAACGCGTTTCATGTATCCGTCGAATAGCGGCACGGTAAAGCTGTTATCACCATGCGACGGGCTGTAAATCATTCCTTTCCCTATCAAGGTGGCGCGGGTTGGCGCAACAGCCCGAACGTCCTTATTCAGCAAATGGGCTATGTCACCTGAGCGGTGCGGCCCTTCTCCCAATTCGGCCATGGCGCGCAGATATTTCTTTTCTGTCGGGGTCAGCCGGTCGAACCGTACTCTAAAAAAACTGGCATCAAGCTCCTGTATGGCGAGTTCAGTCGCGGAACAGGCATCCTCACGAGAAATGGGCGAGGCATCCGCGCAATGCCAACTGTGCTTGCCCCATTCCTGCAAAAAATAAGGGTAGGCTTTTGTCTGCGTAAGAATTTCGACCAAGGCACCTTCTTCGTAGCGAACGCCGAGCCGCTCGGCAGGCGCAACCAATGCTTTTTTGGCCTCTGCATTTTTGAGCGACCCAATTTCAGGGTATTCAAACAGACGTTCTGCATAAGATTTAGCGCGTCCCGCCCGCCCCACCAGTTGAGGCAGTCCGGCACCAATTAATGCAATAGGCAGCTGGAGCTGCGCGCATTTATGCAGTGCCGTAATGAGCGATGCAAACTGCTCTTCTTCTACGTATTGCAACTCGTCGATAAAAAAAACGACTGCAGTATGTTTCTCTTTGGCGGCGCGCCCTAATTCGACAAAGAGGTCGATCAAGTCATGTTCCAGGTCTCCGGAATCAGCGACTCCTGGCTCGCTGCCAAGGTCAACCCCAAACTCAATATCCTGATATTTAAGTTTCATCACGCCAACGAAACCACCCAGTGCTCTGAGTGCTTTCTTCGCTAGCCCTCCTGCTTGCGCAATCCGATCCAGCTTGAGCAGCGCCATACGCAGTGAGGGTATCAATAGCGCTGGCAGGGATCGTTTCTCGGGTGATTCGATCATCACCACCACAAAACCTCTCGCCTCTGTTTCCTGAGCGATGCGGGTCAGCAAAACCGTTTTACCTACTCCCCGAAGTCCAACCAGAAGCAAGCTCCTTGCGGCAAGACCGTTGCGGAGTCTGTCTAACGCAATCGCAGCTTTCTCGATAATTTCATCGCGCCCGGCCAATTCAGGAGGCTGAGTGCCCGCCCCTGGGGCATAAGGATTGGTGCGTGGATCCATGGTATATATAAGTTATCAATAGTTATTGAAAAACAATAAACCATGATAATTAAAATATAGAGTGGTGGCAAATACTTCGTGCAGTGATGCTGCCGACGAAACCTTGGATGCTTACACCCAGCGCCCAAACCCCGCCAGCCCCACCATCCAGCGCACGCTGCCGTATGCCATCCATGACAGCAGCCGACGGGGCCAGGTGCGGCGCTGCCAGTCTGCTGGCAGCAATTCGACTGCGCCGTTTTCGATGGCGTGCTGCAGCTTTTCTTGCAGTTGCTGCGCAAGCTCGCGGTCTTCGCTGACGATGTTGGCTTCGCGCGCGAGCAACAGGCTGAAGGGGTCGATGTTGCTGGAGCCGACTGTGACCCAATGACTATCCACCACGGCTACTTTGGCGTGCAGTTCGCTGGCGTGATATTCGATTATTTTTACGCCAGCGCTTAGCAGGTCGCCATAGAGCGCGCGGCTGGCGGCGTGAAAAAACGGGTGGTCGGTATAGCCTTGCACCAGCAGGCTGACGCGCACGCCACGCGCGGCTGCGTTTTTCAAGGCGACGCGAAAGCGCCGCCCCGGCAGGAAGTAGGCGCTGGCGATGATGATGTCGTGCTGTGCGGCATCAATTGCGGCGAGATACGCGCGTTCGATATTGCGTCGGTGCCTGAAGTTGTCGCGCACGATATATGATGTGCGGGCGCGGCCGTCGATCGGCCAGCTTGGCTCAAGCGCGGCAAAGTCGTCGAGCGCGGTTTGCAATTGGCTGCGGGCAACCAGCCGCCATAGCTGTTTTGCGCTGCGGTGGATGTCGACCAGCAGGGGGCCGCTGATTTCGACGCTGTAATCCAGCCGGGGCGCAGCGCTGGCGACGGGGACGAAATCATCGATGATGTTCATGCCGCCAATGAAGGCCAGATGCGCGTCAATGACTGCGAGTTTGCGATGCAGGCGGCGCAGATTGAGCGGATTGGCCAGCCAGCCAGGGTGGGGCGGACGATAGATCAATACCCGCACGCCCGCTTGCCTGATGGTGTTGAGCCAGTTGGGCGGCAATGTGCGCGAGCCAACGCCATCGAGCAGCAGCGCAACTTGCACGCCGCGTTGGGCGGCGCGAACCAGCGCATCGCTGACGCGGCTGCCGCTGGCATCCAGATTGAAAATATAGGTTTCGAGACGGACTTCGGACTGGGCCGCGTCGATCGCGGCAATCAAGGCAGGAAAAAAATCCGCGCCGCTTTGCAGCAGGCGAACATGGTTGCCGGGAACCAGTGCTGCTGTCGGCCGAAACAGTTTGCGCAGACGGGTTGCGCTACGGGAAATCATATAAAACCACTCACTACAGAGGCGCGGAGGCCAATCAAAAATATTTTCTCCGTGTCTCTGTGTCCCAGGGAATACCGTCCCTGCGGGACATAGCTCTGTGATGAAGACAGCGTTTTAAAAATCATAACGGACGAAGTTTGGCCGTCAGCGCGGCGTGGTCGGAGATGCGATGCCAGACGTGGCCGCTGTGGACGTGTGCGGCCTGGATGTTAAAACGACGGACGTAAATGCGGTCGAGATGAAACATCGGCAGGATGGATGGGAAGCTTCGCGCAGCCTTGCCGTGATGGGTTTCGAATACTTCGGCCAGGCCGAGTTCGTCTTCAAAAAAACGCCCGGCGCGAATCAGCCAGTCATTGAAATCCCCGGCCAGAATCAGGGGCGCCGAATCCGGCACCAGCGCGCGTACACGGGCAACGATCATGGCCAGTTGACGTTTGCGCCCGCGCTCGGTCAGGCCAAGATGAACGTTGATGCAATGCACCGGCTGGGCAATGCCGGGGACATCAATCTCGCAATGCAACATGCCGCGACTTTCAAACGCGTGGGCGGAGATGTCTTCGTTTTCCCAGGACAGGATTTTGTAGCGCGAGAGAATGGCGTTGCCGTGATGGCCTGCGTTGTACACGCAGTTTTTGCCGTAAGCAAAATCCGGGTACAGCTTGCCCGCCAAAAACTCGGTCTGCGGTTTGCCCGGCCAATGCTGAAAGCGGCTGGCATTCTTCGCATGGCCGCCCTGCACTTCCTGCAAAAAAACGATGTCGGAACCGAGCGAATTCAAACGCTCGCTTAACTCGTGTACCGTCAGGCGGCGATTGAAATGCGACAGACCTTTGTGAATGTTGTAACTGGCGATATGCAGCGATGAATTCATGCTGAGGATTATAGACGCGAAGGCAGGTGCCGAATCGCTGCCGCATTGCTGGGGGAGAAGCACTTTTCGGCGGCAGCATCCCAAGGCAACCATACAAAGTTCAAATGCTCGCGCGGCGACAGGGTGACGGGCTGGGGATGCGGCAGGCACAGGCCAAACACATGCTCGGTGTTGTGCGTAACGCCCGGCGCATAGCGGTGCCGCCAGCGCGGATAAATCTCGTACACGGTTTCGATATTCCAGGCGCGCAGATCGAAGCGCCTTGCATCCAGCCCGGTTTCTTCCCGCACTTCGCGGATCACAGTGTGCTCCAGCGTTTCGCCCGCATCCTGCGAGCCAGTCACCGATTGCCAGAAGCCTGGCGCGTCTGCACGCTCGATCAACAGCGCTTGCAAATCCGTAGTGTGGATCACGACCAACACCGAGACCGGGATTTTGAAATCAGTCACGCTCGATCAGGACGTCAAAACGCGTCTGCCTGGCAATGCAGTCAAGCAGGCGGTCGATATTGGGATGCTTGCCGGGATTCTGGCGCGCGTCATCGGCGTGTTCGGCATACAGTTCGACACCAAGCTTCGCCGCGTGCGGCGTGATGCTGTCGTGCTGCTGGGCGAGGTAGGCATACAGCTTGAACGAACCCGCTGTGCCGGGCGCGTTTTCGATCACGCCGCACTCAACGCCGTGCCCGTCACGCAAGCGCACACGCTTACCCGAGGCATCGGGCAGCGCACTCAGATTGTCGGCAAAACTCATGCAGCACCGTCCACCGGGGCAACGGTACGCAAACGGATATGCAATTCGCGCAGCTGTTTGTCGTCCACCACGTTGGGCGCATTGGTCATCAGGCAGCTGGCGCGCTGGGTTTTGGGGAAGGCGATCACGTCGCGGATGGATTCGGAGCCGGTCATCAGGGTCACCAGACGGTCCAGGCCGAACGCCAGGCCGCCGTGCGGCGGCGCGCCATATTGCAATGCGTCGAGCAGGAAGCCGAATTTTTCGCGGCGCTCGGTTTCGCTGATATTCAGTGCCGCAAAGACTTTTTGCTGCACTGCCTGCTGGTGAATACGCACCGAGCCGCCGCCGACTTCCCAGCCGTTGATCACCATGTCGTAGGCCTTGGACAGCGCGGCGCCGGGGTTGGTGGTCAGCAAATCCTCGTGGCCGTCCTTGGGTGCAGTGAACGGATGGTGCAACGCGTCCCAGCGGTTTTCGCCTTCGTTGAATTCAAACATCGGGAAGTCCACCACCCACAATGGCGCCCAGGCTCGGCCATCAAGATGGTTTTTTTCGTGGCCGACTTTACTGCGCAACGCACCCAGTGCTTCGTTCACCACTTTGGTTTTATCCGCGCCGAAAAACACGATGTCGCCGCTTTGCGCGCCGGTGCGCTCGACGATGGCTTGCAGCGCCGCCGCATGGATATTCTTGACGATG
>JAYVLR010000211.1:0-5960 GCA_043759395.1 Thiobacillaceae bacterium | reverse complement strand
GCCTGGTCGGCCATACCGACCACCTGGGATCGGATCGCTACAACCAGAAACTGTCGCGGCACCGTGCAGAAGCAATCAAACGTTATCTGGTCAGCCACGGCATACGGGCTGAACTCATCGACACCACCGGACAAGGTGAAGCGCAGCCGATTGTGCAATGCCGCGTGCAACGCAGCCCGCGCGGGCTGATCGAATGTTTGCAACCCAACCGGCGGGTTGAGTTGACGATTGAGGGTGTGCGCAAGTGAGCGTGTGTCTTCATAACACACCGCATCATTCTGGACTGAGCCTGCCTTGTCGTCGGAGTCTGAAAGTCCTGCTGCGGGGATGTTTTGCGTTGTTGCTGTCGGCCTTCAGCGTATACGCTCAAGCCGCCACACTCGGCTACATCACCAACGCTACAGGTATTTATCAAGTCAATTTGCAGACTGCCGCGACTACGCTGCTCTACAGCAGCGCGCCGTTTGACGGCAGCACGACCGTGGCAGGCGAGGGCGTGCGCCCTAGCGACGGCATGTTGTTCTTTACCTTCAACAACATCACCAACCAGCAGGTGTACCGCTGGGATCCGGCCACGCCAGCAACCGCACCCGTTCTGCTTGGGAACACGGGCGCGGCAGTGCCCTATATTCACCGGTTGGCATTCCACCCTACCAACGGCAATCTTTACGGGAGTGACATCAACGGCACCTCGCTCTGGACAATCAACCAGACTACCGGGGCAGCTACCGCAGCGGTCGCCTTATCAGGCATTCCAGCAAACACCTCCGGCGATATCGCGTTCGACCCGATCAGCGGCAATCTGTATGCGCCAATCCAGATTAGCAACAGCAGCACCGCAACGATCTACCAAATCTCCCTTGTCAGCGGCACGGCTACCAGCGTCGGCACCATCACGGGCCTGCCCAGCGGCGACAACGTCGTGCTGAATTCAGCCATGATTAACTCGGCGGGCACACTATTCGTCGGCGGCGGCAGCACTAACTTGTACACGGCGTCGCTGGCTGGAAGTGCCGCCACGCTGGTGGGAAACATGGGCATCACCCCGCAGGATTTCGCCAGCGCGCCACTGCCCGACCCGACCGTGGCGAAGGCGTTCAGCCCCGGCACCATCGGCGTCAATTCCACCAGCGTGTTGACGATCACGCTGACCAATACTTACGCTAACCCCCTGCGCGGCGCTGCAATCACTGACACCTATCCCGCCGGTGTGGTAAACGCCGCCACGCCCGCCGCCAGCACCACCTGCGGCGGCACGGTCACTGCGTCGGCAGGCGGCAACACCCTCGCACTCAGCGGCGGCACGATTCCGGCCAGCAGCGCCTGCACGATCAGCGTCAATCTCACCAGTGCCGCCGTGGGCAGTTACAACAACACCCTCGCTGCGGGTGCGCTTACAACCCTATTCGCCAGCAACAGCAACAGCGCCAGTGCCACGCTCACCGTGGTCACGCTCACTCTCGGCGGGCGCGTATTCGAAGATGTGAATTACGGCGGCGGCGCGGGTCGCAGCCAGGCGGCGTCCAGCGGCGTTGCTGTGGCAAATGCACGGGTTGAACTGTTCAACAGCGCGGGCGCTTTTGTGACCTCCACCACGACCAACGCCACTGGCGATTACAGTTTTGCTGGACAGGCTGCGGGCAACTACACCGTTCGAACGGTTAATGGCTCGGTTGCATCCACGCGGGCAGGTGGATGTGCCGCAGGGACGTGTCTACCCGTACAAACCTGGCGCACCGATGCTGCCAGCGGCACAGCGACCGCCGTGACGGATCGAGTCGGCGGTGAGAGTCCGCAACTGATTGATGCGGGCAACGGCAGCACCACCCTCGCCGCGCTCACCACTGCATCGACAACCGCACAATCCATCACCGCAGCTACGCTGTCGAACAGCAATATCACCGGGCTCGATTTCGGCTACAACTTCGACACCATCGTTAACACGGCCAATACCGGGCAAGGTTCACTCGCTCAATTCATAACCAACGCCAACACGCTGACGGGCGATGCGTCGCTGGCGCAAGCAGGCAGCCGCATCAATCTGACCACCAATGCCACCGCTGCGCTGCCGGGCGGCATTGAGAGCAGTATTTTCATGATTCCGGATAGCGCAGCACACCCAGGTTTGCGCGCCGGATTGACCAACCAGCTCACGGCTGGCCGGGCACTGATCGGCATCACCACACTGCTGCCGGCCGTTTCGACTTCAATGATTATTGACGGCGGCACCCAGACTTTCAACGTCGGCAACACCAACAACGTCACGCTGGGAACGGGTGGTGTCGTGGGCGTCGGCAACGTGGCGCTGCCCACACTCAACGGCCCCGAAGTGGAATTGCGCGACGGCCCGCTCGGCTCGACCGGGTTAGCCATCGGCCTCGACCTCACCGCCAGCGCCACCACCGTGCGGGGACTGGCGATTGTCGGCTTTGGCGGCACGGTGGCCAGCGATGCCAATGCAGATATTCGCCTCGCTAACGCCCTGACCGGCATCACCCTGGAAAGCAATGTGCTGGGAGCCACCGCGTTGGCCTTTTCTGATCCCGGTGCGACCCTGCGCGGCACGGGTGATCTGATCCGCAACCTGGGCGCGGACAGCGGTTTCATCCGCAACAACCTGATCGGTTTCTCTGCCGGAAATGGAATTGCATTTGGCATCAACAGCAGCGATAGCTGGACGATCAGCGGCAACGAAATCCGTGGCAATGCCATCGGCAATGCTGCACGCAACGGAGTCGAGTTTACTGGCGCGCTCAGCAACACCCTGAGCGGCAACCTGATTGCCGGACACGCCAGCGCGGGGATAGATTTATCCGCCGATGCCAGTGACAGCAACACGTTGACCCAGAATACGATCACCGCCAACGGCGGCGCGACCGAGCCCGGTGGCCTCCGCATCAACGCCGGCGACACCAACACAATCTCGCTCAACATCATCAATGCCAACACCGGCCCGGGTATCGCATTCCTCACCGGCTCCAACGGCAACCTGGTGCAGCAAAACCGGATTTTCAGCAACACCCAGTCCGGCATCGAGGTCGGCAACGGCGCGGCCACCAACACGCTCAGCCAGAATGCCATTTTCGGCAACACCCGTATCGGCATCGACCTGATGGCAGGCGCGGCACCCGCTGCGCCTTACTACACCCAGAACGACAACGGCGATGCCGACGCGGGCGGCAATGGCATCCTGAATTTCCCGCAGATCACTGGTGCAACCATCACCAGCACCAGTCTGACCCTGACCGGCATTGCCCCGGCGGGTGCCACCATCGAACTGTTCATTTCGGACAGCGACGCGACCGGATTCGGCGAAGGGCAGACTTATCTTGTCACGCTGACCGAAGGCTCGGGCAGCGACACGGCGGCGGGCACCAGTGCCAACACGGTCACCTGCGGCGCAGGCGCGGTGTCGGTGACGATGAACAGTTTCTCTTTCACCCTTCCCGTGCCGGGCGGCGTTTCAAACGGCACCTCGATCACCACCACGGCGACCGTCGCCAGCAACACCTCGGAGTTTTCGTGCAACGCGACGGTCGTGCAACTGCTGCCGTCGCTGACTTTCATGAAGAGCGTCGCAGTCACGTCCGACCCGGTGAACGGCGCGAGCAGTCCCAAATTCATCCCAGGTTCAGAGGCGCTGTATACGCTGAACGTGTTGAACAGCGGCAACGGTCCGGTCGACAACAACACGCTCACCATCGTCGATCCCGTCCCGGCCAACACCGAGCTATTCACCGGCAATCTCAGCGGCGGCGCGCCCTATCTATTCGTCGACAGCGCGGCGCCCGTGAGTGGCGTGACGTGCCCGTTTACGGCCTTGAATAATTTTACGGATTGTGTGGATTTTTCCAGCGATGGCGGGGTGTCATGGGGCTATGTGCCGAACGGCGGTTTCGATCCCGCTGTGACCCATATTCGCTTCAAGCCCAGCGGCATCATGAGCGGCGATGCCACCGCAGGCGCGCCTTCACCCAATTTCGATCTGCGTTTCAGGGTGCGGGTGAAGTAAGTCGGCGTACCGGTCTTAAAAAGAGAACCGCACACCGACCGCAGCAGAAACCACCGGGTCTTCTCCTGGCGTTGCGGTCATGAATGAGGCGGTCAGCGTCGTTCCGAGCGCGAGGCGGTAGTCCATATCCAGTCCCAACCGCATCGAGTTGCGCTTGATTTTTGCGCCCGCAAAATCGAACGGCAACAGGCCACTGAGTTCCGACCCAGAGAGACGCGCCCCCGTACGGTCGAAACGATGCACCGCTTCAATATGCCCATGCACGGCTACCGTCTCGGTCATCGTGCGCGACAGGCGCAAGCCCAGGCGTGCTTCCCGCGCGGTATGTTCTTGCGCCTGATAGCTTGCAGGAAAAGCACCGCCGCTTTCGGCATAAGCTGCCATCCGGGTATGCGTTTCGGTGTACGCGGCATACGGCGTCATGGCTGTCCGGCCAAACGTCCAGGCATCCGGCACATCCAGCCGCAGGCGGACGCTATGGCCTTCGACCGGCGCATCACCGGGCGACACATCGATGCCGCCGCCGTTTTCGTAGGCCCGATTGATCCGGGTGTCCCATTTCCCGGCCATGGTTGTCAGCGAAAGTTGCACCGGCATGCTTCGCGGTTGCCAGCCCACCTCGGCCAGCCAGTAACGACCGTCCAGTCTGGCTGCGCCGCTATAGGGCAAATTCTGTTGTTGATCGCTTTTCGCCGCACCTAGCCCGATGCGCAACCCCGGCAGCAGATCGGTATAGATGCCGACCTCACCCAAACCCAGCCTGGCGTTTTCACCTTCGGTACGATAGGTGCCCTCGCCCGTCAACCATACGCCAAAACGTTGCCCGCCATTGTCCAGGCTAAGCAATGTGCGGTGGTGCGCTCCTTCCAATGGCAGCGCCATTTGCGACTGTCCGGCGTAAAAGCCGTCACGCGCACCCGCCAGTGTGCCCATCCAGACGATGGGGTCGATGATGCCGGTACCGCCATCAGCATTGACGCGCGCGATGAAGGCTTTTGTCGTGCCGAATACATCTTCGCCCTGCCCCACCACCACCGTACCGTCCGCGCTGACGCCGGTGGCCTTGACCAGATGCCAGCCGCTGATGGAAGCGCCTGCGGCACTCAGCCAGTCTTCCACTGACTGTATCGCTGTCACTGCCGTCCAGCGAAACGCAAAATTCTCTCCCAGCGCACGTCCGCCTTACCGACCACCACTGCGCCATCGCTACTGACCGCCAGTGCCTTCGAACTCGATCCGCCCGGCAAAAAACCCAGCCCGGCCATGCTACCCGCTGTCCAGCGAAAAGCTTCATTCAAACCACTGCTGTTGTCGCCAAAGCCGACGACCACGCTACCGTCGGCGCTGATCCCATGCGCCTCTGAATAGCTGCCGCCCGGCAAAAAACCCAGCCCGGCCATGCTACCCGCAGCCCAGCGAAAAGCTTCGTTCAATCCGCTGCCGCTGTCGCCAAAACCAACGACCACACTGCCATCGGCGCTGACTCCATGTGCCTCGGAAAAACTGCCGCCTGACAAAATACCCAAGCCCGTCATCCCGCCCGATGTCCAGTGAAAAGCTTCATTCAAACCGCTACTGTTGTCGCTCAGACCCACCACCACACTGCCATCCGCGCTTACGCCCGTCGCCTGCGAAGTGCTGCCGCCCGGCAAAAATCCCAGGCCAGTCATACCGGCGGCGTGGGTCCAGATAAAGGCTTCGTTGTTCAGGAAGGCATTTTCGCTCGCGCCCACAACCACATTGCCCGGCGCGTTGACCGCATAGGCATAGGAATTCGCCCCGCCACCCAACAATCCCAGCCGGGTCATGCCGGTGAGGCTGGTCCATAGAAACGCTTCCGCGCCCGCGATGCCGTTGATCTGCCCCACCACCACCTGGCCGCTGGCTGATACGCCCCACGCCAGCGATTCAGCCGGGACGATGCTGATTGATTGGGAATACGCCGTCG